>NZ_JBFUBD010000550.1:0-1499 GCF_056405935.1 Polaromonas sp. P1_E3 | reverse complement strand
ACTCTTCATCGCCCGCCTCGGTACCGTGGCCTCTGCAAGCCACCAGATTGCTTCCAGCGTCGCTGCCGTGCTCTACATGATGCCGCTGTCCATGGCAATCGCCTGCAGTGCCCGTGTTTCATTCTGGATAGGCGCGGGCCGCCCGGATTACGCCAAACGCGTGGTGCTGCTCGGACTGAAGCTCACGGGACTTGCGGCGCTGGCACTGGCGGCCGCGGTTTCAATGGCCGGGCCTTTGCTGGCCAGCTGGTATTCCGGCAATCCGGAAATTGTCGCGCTGGCTTCTGCATTGCTGGTCTGGGTCGCGTTCTACCACGTGGCCGATGCAACACAGGCCCTGACGGCTTTTTTGCTGCGCTGTTATCACATCACCATTGCGCCGCTGGCCCTTTACGGCGTGCTGCTATGGGGTCTTGGGCTTCTGGGTGGCTACCGCCTGGCTTATACCGGCATCGCAGGTCAGGCGGCAACGCAGTCCGCCGGCAGCTTCTGGGCGGCCAGCACGCTTGCAATAGGCCTGGTTGCCGCGTGCTTTCTGGCGCTGCTGTGGCATGCGGTGAGACGCAGCCTGAACGTGAATCACGTGGCCTGAATCCGGCGTACCCGTGCCGCGGGAAAAATGATGGAAAAGCACGAACCGTGGCCCGGTTCACTCTGGATGTTGAGCTCGGCGCCGTGGCGTTGCGCAACATGTTTCACGATCGCCAGGCCCAGCCCGGTGCCCCCCGTTTCACGCGAGCGGCTACGGTCGATGCGGTAGAAACGTTCCGTCAGGCGTGGCAGGTGCTCGGGAGCGATGCCAGGCCCGCTGTCCTTGACCTTGAACTCGCCGCGCCCGTCTTCCATCAGCGTCCAGCTGACACGAACCAGGCCGCCCTCAGGCGTATATCGCACTGCATTTGTCACAAGGTTGGACATCGCACTGTAGAGCTCAGTCTGTACCCCGGCAATTTCAGCGCCGGGTCCCAGGTTAAATTCCAGCTGGTGGCCCTGGGGCGCAATCACCTGGGACAAAGCCCTGGCCTCCTGTTCGCACTGGGCCATTAACGCACTGACCGTCACCCAGTCATTGGCGCCCGGAAACGGGCTGCCTTCCAGCCGCGACAGTGTCAGCAAGTCGTTGACCAGCGTCTGCATGCGCAGCGACTGCTGCGACATCAGCGCCAGATAGCGAGCCCGTTCCGGCTCCTTGAGCGGCAGGGTTTGCAGGGTTTCAATAAAACCCGACAGCACGGTGAGTGGCGTGCGGATCTCATGCGACACGTTGGCCACGAAATCCCTGCGCATCGCTTCTGCCAGTTCGACTGCGGTGATGTCGCGCGACAGCAGCAGCTTGCGGTCCTTGCCGTAAGAATGCACATGCACCGACAACTTGACGGGGCGGGCCGGCGTGCTGAAGTTGCCCGGAATCAGGACATCGTGGGAAAAGTCGCCCGCCGCCATATACGATTTGAATGCCGGCTCGCGCACCAGGTTGGCGATGTGCTGCTCCACGTCGC
>NZ_JBFUBD010000549.1:0-1504 GCF_056405935.1 Polaromonas sp. P1_E3 | reverse complement strand
AACAGCAGCAGGTATTCGCCCTGGGGGTAGCGGTTGGGCACCACGTAAATGCTGTCCATTTCCTCTGAAGCCATGGCCGCCAGATGGCCACCCCATTCGTTGGCTTCAATCAACACCTCATTGGCGATGATGTCGAGCTTTTTTTGCACCTCACCCTGAACGTTCTCGCTGCCGGCCGTGCCCAGGACGCCGCCCAGCGCGCCCTTGTTGACAGCCTGGCTGATGCTTTTGCAGGCGCGGGCCACCACTTCGAGTAGCAGGCGCAGCTGCGACGGGATGTGGCCGTCCATACGCTGTTTTTCAACGAGGTAGCGCGTCAAGGAGATTTTTTGGGGCATAGGGGCTCCGTTCGGTTAAGGGATAGTTCGTTTAGGCGGCTTATGGCTGGGCGGGGCACTTAGCCAGGCTCGCCTTGCTCTTCGCGTTCTTCAAATTCGGCAAGCGTGGCCAAGGTGTCGTTGAGCAGGTCTTCGTCGTCCTTTGTACGCGCAATGTCCACGCGTTGCTGGAAGAGGGCGCGCGCTTCGGTGGGCTGGCCTGCTTCATGCGCGAGCACGCCGAGCTGGAACAAGGTGTCCAGCACGATGTCCGTGTCCTGCAAGGCCTGGCCCAGCGCCAGGCGCTGTTGCAGCCAGGCCCGCGCCTGCGCATGCTCGCCCAGCTCGTAGGTGTTTTGCGCCAGGTTGTTGATGAGGCCTGAGAGGCGCTTGTCCGTGCCGGAGCCGAAGGCGCTTTGTGCATCGGCCAGCAGTTGCCGGTTGTGCGCCAGCGCCTCGGCGAAGCGGCCGGCTTCGTGCAGGGCATAGCCGATCTCTTCGCGGATGCCCAGCTTCTGCTCGGTATTCAGCGTGGCGCCCTCGTGCGCGGCCCAGTGGGCCGACTGCTGAAGGTGCTCGACGGCGGTGTCGTACTCCTCGGCTTCCAGGGCCGACTCGCCGATGGCGTAATGCTGTTCGTAGCGCTCCACGGGCGTGAGGCTGCCCTTGGCAGAGCGGATGGCCAGGGCGCGCAGGCCCAGCGGCAGGCCCTCGGCATCCAGCTGGCGTTTGCGGAACACCACGAACTGCAACCACAGCAAGTCAGCCTGTTCGGCGGAGTCCGCGCCCAGGGCCTCGGCCAGGGGCTCCAACGCGGCCAGGTCGGCTGACATGCGCGAACCGCTGAACATGCCGCTGGCGTCGTACACCGTGTCGCGCAGCTGGTTGAACTTCTTCGCAAACCGCTGTGCGGGGTTATTGAATGTGAACAATGCCATGGCGGGTGCCGTCCGCGTTCAGTCAGCCAGTGCGCGAGAGACGACTTCGTGTGTGTCTTTGCTCAGATCGGTCTTGGCCGCTACGCGGGCAATCGCTTCGCGCGCCGCGCTGCGGTAGGGCTCGGCCAGCTTGCTCCAGCGGTCCAGCGCGCGCGCCAGGCGGGCGGCCACTTGCGGGTTGATGGCGTCGAGCTCCATCACGCGGTCGCTCCAGAAAACATAACCCGCGGCGTCCGCGCGGTGAAAAGC
>NZ_JBFUBD010000548.1:0-1504 GCF_056405935.1 Polaromonas sp. P1_E3 | reverse complement strand
ACCAGAGGGCCTGCAGGAGGCACCGGAACGTGYGCTTGTTCTGTCCAGCCTGCTGGCGCTCCTGATCGTCAGCAACATTGGATTTCCCTGGCACCTGGCAAGCACCGATGCGATATTTGCGCTGGCGCTGGCGCTCCTGGCCGCATCCGATGCGCGGCTGGGCATTAAGGGCAAACTTGCCGCGCAAAACCTTGCCTGGAAGCCTGTGTATTCGAAGGTGCTGGGCATCACCCTGATGTTCGCCCTGGCCCTGGCAATCTATATATCCCAGCAGGCCATCCTCGCGGAAAGCAAGATTGTCAGGTCAATCAAGCTGGCATTGACCATCACGCAATCCGGAGACGTTAACAACCCGCGCTGGAACACCACCAAGCTGGAAATGCTGGAGCTGATCAACGAAGGCACCAACATCAACCCTCACTACCGGAAACTCACGCCCATGGTGGCCGACGAACTGGCTCGCTGGGGCGACTGGCGCAACGCCGTCTGGATCTGGGAATCCGTGGTGTCTTCGCGCCCGTATGTGGTGGCCCTGCTGACAAACATTGCCCGAGGGTATGCCCAGATGGGCGCCATGGAGCAAGCCTTTGAATATCTCGAACGCTGCAAGAAACTCCAGCCGACTGCTGTCTCGGTCCGGTCGCTGGAGGTCATTCTTCTCAGCCGGTCGGGGAAAATGGCAGAGGCCCAGAAGCTCACCAAGCAGTACCTGGCAGAAGGCACGTATGACTACGACCTGCTCAACGCCGCCTGGATACTTGGCGTGAAAAACGCCGATTACGACCTGGCCGTGCAGGGCATGGAGCTGCGCAACAAGCACTTTCCTGAACAGCAGGTCGACGGGTTGGTCAAACTGGGCTATCTCTATGCCTTCCAGAAAAAGGACGATGCGAAGGCATTGATGCTTTACAAGGCGGCCATGGCCGCCTCACCCGATAAAGACAAGGAAGCTACGCGCCAGCGCATCCCTCCCGACTACCGGCCCAGGCTCTGATATACCCGTGCGGCTTTGCCCACTCCACGGTGAAGCGTTGCGAAGCGGAATGTACCGGCTGCCTGCCAGCACCATTCGCTGCGAGGCTCACGTAAGTACGCTCCTCGACCTGAACACTGCATGGCGCTGATGGCGCAGCCGGGTCCACTGACGCCAGCAGCACCGTACTGCTACGGGTACCGTAGGCATGGTCCGGAAAATCCACAAAGGCGCTTGACAGGGCTTCTTCCAGCACCAGGGGTATGCCGGTAGCAGGAAGGGCCTCGGGCGGCGCACGGCGGCGATTGGCCAAGGCAGACCACAGCGACGCCTGAAGTTCTACAGACCCCAGGTTTGGGTCCGCCTCCAGGGCGGCCTGCAGGGACCGTTTAAGTTCCAGCGTTTTGGGCCATGGGGTATCGAGTGCAGCGTTGGATAACCCGTAGAGGCCTGGTGGCAAAGCCTGTAGATGCAATCTTGATGCTTCACCGGACGCGACGGCGGGGTTGTTCGTCACCCAGGTCCAGGCGC
>NZ_JBFUBD010000547.1:0-1506 GCF_056405935.1 Polaromonas sp. P1_E3 | reverse complement strand
GCCGCATGCTGATCAACCTGAAAAAAGAGCGCACCGGCAGCCAGCAGGAAACCATGGACCGGCTGCAGCGCCGGGCCGCCGCAGTGGCCGGGGTCACGCTCTACCTTCAACCCACGCAAGACCTGACCATCGACGCTGAAACCGGGCCCACGCAGTTCCGCGTGTCGCTCGAAGGCTCCAACAATGCCACCGTGGTGGAATGGGCCAACAAGCTCACGCTGCGCATGCGGCAGCTCGAAAGCCTGCGCAACGTGTCATCCGATGCGGGCTCCAGTGGTGCCGGGGCCTACATCACGGTAGACCGCGACACTGCCTCGCGCCTGGCCGTTACGACCTCGTCCATTGACGACGCGCTGTACAGCGCATTCGGCCAGCGCATTGTCTCGACCATCTTCACCGAGACCAACCAGTACCGCGTGATCCTCGAAGCCATGCCCGATTCCTTGCGCACGCCGGCATCGTTGGGCAGCCTGCAACTTAAAACCGGCTCGGGCACGCCGACGCCGCTGTCGGCCATCGCCACCATCACCGAGCAGGCGGCCCCGCTGCAGGTCACCCGCGTGGCCCAGTACCCGGCCACCACACTCGGTTTTGACACGGCTCCCGGCGTCTCCCTGGGCAAGGCGGTCGACGAGATCCGGGAAGCGGCCAAGGACATCGCCATGCCCGCCAGCGTGACCATGACCTTCCTGGGCGCGGCGGGCGCCTACCAGGCCTCGCTCTCCAACCAGCTCTGGCTGATCCTCGCGGCCGTGATCTGCGTCTACATCGTGCTGGGTGTGCTGTACGAAAGCTACATCCACCCGCTGACGATTCTCTCGACCCTGCCCTCCGCTGGCGTGGGCGCGCTGCTGGCGCTGATGATCAGCGGATCAGGCCTCGGGGTGATCGGCATCATTGGCATCATCCTGCTGATCGGCATCGTGAAGAAGAACGCCATCATGATGATCGACTTCGCGATCGACGCCGAGCGCAACCAGGGCAAATCTCCCCAGGAGGCCATTCACCAGGCCGCGCTGCTGCGCTTTCGGCCCATCCTGATGACGACGCTGGCCGCGCTGTTTGCTGCTGTGCCCTTGATGCTGGGCTTTGGCGAAGGTGCTGAATTGCGAAGGCCTCTGGGGTTGGCGATTTTTGGCGGGTTGATTGTGAGCCAGGTGTTGACGCTGTTCACGACGCCGGTGATTTATTTGGCGTTTGACCGGTTGGGGCGGAGGTTTGGGAAGAAGGGGAAGGAGGTTTCTGCGTGAGACTTCTTTGTGGTCCGTACTGCGGGGTTGGATTGAGTTTCGGGACCGGGGTCGCCCGGCAGGCGACTCACTTTTCTTTGCTTCGCCAAAGAAAAGTAAGCAAAAGAAAGGCGACCCTGGTTCCTGCGTCCCTTCGCTTCGCTRCGGGCAACCTGCGGTGCTCGGTCCAGCCGGGGTCAAAAACAACTCGCTTCGCTCAAACAAGTTTTTGCCCTGATCCGTCTGGCCCTGCGCTCCTCGGCGCATCCACAAGGGG
>NZ_JBFUBD010000546.1:0-1511 GCF_056405935.1 Polaromonas sp. P1_E3 | reverse complement strand
GTCCTTAGGCGCGTAGCTCAGCTGGTTAGAGCACCACCTTGACATGGTGGGGGTCGTTGGTTCGAGTCCAATCGCGCCTACCAATTCCTGTTCTATAAATACGGCATCTTCGGATGTCGTTTTTTTTGTCCCCGAATATATTCCCGCTGGTGCTCCCGGAAATGTTCCGCCCACACCGGTCCAGCATAGGGTCGTTGTAGGGTTTTCCAGTCGTGTTTGACGTGGAAAAAAAGCATCAGGAAGTGCCATGGGATTTTTCTCCAGACTCCATTCGCGGTTGACAGGCTGTCTGGATCAGCCGTCAGCACCGCGTTGGGCTGCGCTCCTGGTTCCGTTTTTATTTGCGCTGGCTTCCGTGTTTGTGATCGGCCAGGACGCGAATTGGGACCTGCTGAACTACCACCTCTACAACGCCTATGCGTTGCTCAATGGCCGCGTCGGGGTTGATCTTGCGCCTGCCGCAATGCAGAGCTATTTCAACCCGCTGCTGGATTTGCCCTATTTTCTGATGGTTCAGCATTGGCCGCCGCGTGCTGTAGCCTTCGCGATGGGCTTGTTCCATGGGCTTGACTTTGTATTCCTGCTGCTGATCGTGAGGCCATTTGTCGCGCAGGTGAAACGTCCCAACGCGACGGCAATTCTGCTAGCGCTTGCGGGGTGTCTGAGCGCGGTTTTTGTGTCAGAGCTCGGAAACACCATGGGTGACAACACGTCGTCGGTGTTTGTGCTGGCCGGGATGGCAGTCGCGGTGACCCGATGGGACGCCGTTGTACGCGCGCGCGGGCGCTATCTGTTGTGGATCATGCTGGCGGGATTGCTGATAGGCATGGCAGCGGGCGCAAAGCTCACAAACGCGGTTTATGCAGTGGGCGGTGCTGTGGGGCTTTTGCTCGCCTGTCATGGAGGAGCAGTCCACCGGGTTCGCGTAGTAGTGGCATTCAGCGTCGGCGTGGTGCTGGGCATCGCCTTGACCGGCGCCTACTGGTTCCTTCTGCTCTGGGACCTCTATGGCAACCCGCTGTTCCCGCAGTTCAACACATTTTTCCAGTCAGACATGGCCGGAGTGGTTGGAGTGGGCGACACCCGCTGGAGACCAAAAGGTATCGCTGAGGCGCTCTTTTTTCCATTCATCTTTGCACTGAATCCCTCGCGTGTCGGCGAGTCGGCTCTTTATCAAATCGCACTGCCCGTGCTGTACTCGTTGTTCATATTCTGGGGCGTCGCGGTGACTCGCCGCCGGTTTTTCAGGCCATTGCCGGTTCGGGATGCCCATGCGTTTCCTCTCGAAGAGCCGTCGCGGGCCCATTTCCTGCTGGCATTTGCTGCGATCAGTTATCTGACCTGGCTTGGTATTTTCAGCATTCACCGTTATCTGGTGCCGCTGGAAATGGTTGCCCCATTGGCAATCTGGCTTTTGCTGCATCGCTTGTTCACACCGGCTTTGGCGCAATCGCTCGGCAAAAAAATACTGTTTTCTTCGGTGCTTGTTGTCTTGTTATTCCGGACAACGT
>NZ_JBFUBD010000545.1:0-1516 GCF_056405935.1 Polaromonas sp. P1_E3 | reverse complement strand
GCCCAACATCAAGTGGGGCCTGGTGTACGGCGTGATTTTGTGCAACGCACGCGCCATGGGGGAGTTTGGCGCGGTGTCGGTGGTGTCGGGCCACATCCGTGGGCAGACCAACACGCTGCCGCTGCATGTGGAAATTCTGTACAACGAATACCAGTCCGTCGCGGCTTTCGCCGTGGCATCGCTGCTGGCCATCCTCGCGCTGGTCACGCTGGTCATCAAGTCGGTGGCCGAATGGCGCCACGAAGCAGAAATGAAAGCCGCGGCCGATTTGCCGCCTGAGCGCCCGCGGACTCCCGTTGACGGAGCAACCGTGGCAGCCGCTCGCTAAAGGAAAACATCATGAGCATTGAAATCCGCAACGTCAGCAAACATTTTGGCGACTTCCAGGCGCTGGGCGACGTCAGCCTGGACATTCAATCGGGCGAACTGGTCGCCTTGCTTGGTCCCTCGGGCTGCGGCAAGACCACGCTGCTGCGCATCATTGCCGGGCTGGAAACCGCCGACCGCGGCAGCATCCTCTTCAGCGGTGAAGACACCACGGACGTGCACGTCCGTGAGCGCCAGGTCGGTTTTGTCTTTCAGCACTACGCCTTGTTCCGCCACATGACCGTCTTTGAAAACGTGGCTTTCGGCCTGCGCGTCAAGCCGCGCGGCCAGCGGCCCAGCGAAGCGCAGATCAAGGAAAAAGTGCATTCGCTGCTCAACCTCGTGCAGCTCGACTGGCTGGCTGAGCGCTTTCCGTCACAGCTCTCGGGCGGGCAGCGCCAGCGCATTGCCCTGGCGCGCGCGCTGGCGGTAGAGCCCAAGGTGCTGCTGCTCGACGAGCCTTTCGGCGCGCTCGACGCCAAGGTGCGCAAGGAGCTGCGCCGCTGGCTGCGCCGCCTGCACGACGACCTGCATGTCACCAGCATTTTTGTGACGCACGACCAGGAAGAAGCGCTGGAGGTTGCCGACCGCGTGGTGCTGATGAACCAGGGCAAGGTCGAGCAGATCGGATCCCCGCAAGAGGTGTGGGACCACCCGGCCAGCCCGTTTGTGTATGGCTTCCTCGGCGACGTGAACCTGTTCCATGGCCGCGCCCACGAAGGTGAAGTCCAGCTCGAAGGCCTGCGCCTCAATTCACCCGAACACGCCGGCGCGCAGGACGCCAAGGCCTTTGCCTATGTGCGCCCGCACGACCTGGACGTGCAACGTTATGCACCAGGCGCCGAAGGCATCGTCGCCCACCTGGAGCGCGCCATTGTGATCGGCCCGATCGCGCGGCTTGAGTTGATTCCCGCGGAAGGCTACGAACAAAAAGGCAATGTCTCGGGCGACTCGATCATCGAAGCCCAGATGACCTCGCAGCAGTTTGCCGAGATGGGTTTGCGCGAAGGCGACATGCTGGTGGTGACGCCGCGCAAGGCGAGGGTGTTTGTGGAGGGGTAGCCGTGGACTCTTCTGACGCGATCTCTAATCAACCACTTTTAACCGGATATTGGCACCGTCCGGCAAATCTCTTATTTGTCTTGAAAGG
>NZ_JBFUBD010000544.1:0-1523 GCF_056405935.1 Polaromonas sp. P1_E3 | reverse complement strand
GTTTATTGTGTGGATGCTGCGCTCGCATGCCGGGCAAAAACTGTTTTCCTTCGCGCTGGCCTGCGTCCTGGGCGGCGCTGTCGGCAATGTCGTTGACCGCACCCTGCACGGCTATGTCGTCGATTTCCTGCAGTTCCATTGGCACGGCTGGTATTTTCCTTCGTTCAACGTCGCCGACGCTGCCATCACCATAGGCGCGGCCTGCCTTATCCTGGATGAGGTGCTTCGCGTGCGGCGCACCCGATAACCGTGGCCAAAGCGCTGGCAGCCACCCGGTTCAGGGGTATAGTGGCTCTGACCTTATGAAGCATTTGTTGAATCTTTTGGCAGCCATTGCGCTGCTCGTGTGGGGCACCCATCTCGTCCGTACCGGCATCCTGCGGGTGTTCGGTGCCAATCTTCGCCACGTGCTCGCAGTCAGCATCAGCAACCGGCTGGCCGCGGCGGTCTCGGGCATCGGGGTGACAGCCCTCGTGCAGTCCAGTACCGCCACCTCGCTCATCGTTTCGTCATTTGTCGGCCAGGGCCTCGTCACGCTGCCGCTCGCGCTGGCCGTCATGCTCGGGGCGGACATCGGCACCAGCCTGATGGCTGTGGTGTTCTCTTTTGATTTGTCCTGGCTGTCGCCGCTCTTTATCTTTGTCGGCGTCGTGCTGTTCATCTCGCGGCAAGACACCAACATCGGCCGTTTCGGGCGGGTGCTGATCGGCCTGGGCCTGATGCTGCTGGCCTTGCGGCTGGTCACGGCCTCCACCGAAGTTCTGACCCAGGCACCTGCCGTGAAAGCCCTGCTGGGTTCCCTCAGCAGCGACCTGCTGCTCGAGATCACCGCCGGGGCCTTCCTGGCCGTGGTCTCCTATTCCAGCCTGGCGATCGTGCTGCTCACCGCCACACTGGCCGCCTCGGCTGTCATCCCCATCGACGTGGCGCTGGGGCTGGTGTTGGGCGCCAACCTGGGCAGCGGGCTGCTGGCGGTACTGACCACACTGCGCTCGGCCGTCGAAGTGCGCCAGGTGCCGCTGGGCAACCTGTTTTTCAAACTGCTGGGCATTGCTGTCGCGGCGCCCTTCATCGGCCTGTGGTTGCGCCATGTGCGCCCTTACCTCGGCGAAGCCGCCACCGTGGTGGTGCTGTTCCATCTCACCTTCAACATGGTGGTGGGTGCCATGTTCATTGGCTGGACGCAGGTAATCGCGCGCTGGGTGGAGAAACTGCTGCCCAAGCCCGACAAAAACCAGGCCGGCGGCCGCCCCCATCATCTCGACCCTTCCGCACTGGCCACGCCGTCGCTGGCCATCTCCTGTGCAGCCCGCGAAGCGCTGCACCAGGCCGACGTGGTGGAAACCATGCTGCTGGGCGTGCTGGCTGTGATCCAGAAGAACGACCTCAAGCTGGCCGAAGACCTGCGCAAGATGGACGATGCGGTCGACGAGCTGTATTCATCGATCAAGTATTACCTCACCAAGATTTCGCGCGAAGCGCTGGCCGAGGAAGAAAGCCGCCGCTGGACGGACATCATCAGC
>NZ_JBFUBD010000543.1:0-1525 GCF_056405935.1 Polaromonas sp. P1_E3 | reverse complement strand
CCCATGTGTCGGCCGCACCTGCGTCGGGCATTGCCACTGGCAGCGAAAGCAACTGGGGCGTGTCTTACGGCATTGGTGCCGAGTGGGCATTCACGCAGACCTTGTCAGCGGTGCTGCAGTGGGACGAGCATGACATGAAGTACCCTGGTGGGGGCAAGGAACGCATCAACACCACCAGCATAGGCCTGCGGTACCGCTTCTAGGCGTTGCGGCTGTAGCGTCAGCCATGCAGACCAAAAACTGCCCGCAGGCCTCTTCAGCCCTGCGGGCTTTTTCACGTTCGCCCCGCCCCCGCGCAGCCACTACTAAATTCATAGCTGCTCGCGCTTGCTGCCATTGGGTTTCAGGCACTATTAGCCAACTGACGGCGAGTGCGGCGCCAGCATCTCCTGCAATAGCCAGATTCCAGCGCGGCCC
This sequence comes from Polaromonas sp. P1_E3, assembly GCF_056405935.1. Taxonomy (NCBI): domain Bacteria; kingdom Pseudomonadati; phylum Pseudomonadota; class Betaproteobacteria; order Burkholderiales; family Comamonadaceae; genus Polaromonas; species Polaromonas sp. P1_E3. The sequence goes on along the minus strand of NZ_JBFUBD010000543.1, from coordinate 1,108 downwards.
AAGGGCCGCTGGCGTGACCAGACCGCATCTACAGGCACCCTGCGGGGCCAGCCGCGCGCATCAAGCTCCACCAGCTTGCCGGCAGCAAAGCGCGTGACCATCCAGCGCGGGATGGCCGCCCAGCCAAAACCCAGCACCGCCAATTCCAGCAGCATGAGATGGCTGGGAGCAGACCATGTGCGGCCCGCCCTGGGCATTGCCTGGGCAAGCTCCAGGTAGGTCGCCAGGCGCAGCTCGCGGAAACCGGCCAGCCTGTCGGGCGTCACGTCCCTGAGGCTCGCCAGCGGATGGCCCACCGCCACAAACAGCGTGATCTCCGATTGTTCTGCAATCGTGGCCGAGCCGATATCCGGCGGGTATGCGCCCTGGGCGGCCACCACGCCAATGTCTGCCCGCCCCGTTTGCACCAGCGACACCAGGTCACCATGTTCGGCAATCAGGCATTCAAACCCGAGGTCTGGAAACCTGTTCTCAAACGCCAGAAGCATTTCTTCAAACCGGTCTGACTGGTAGGTATCGGACCAGACCACGCTGAGCCTGGGCTCAAGCCCACCGCCCAGTTGGCTTGCGGCGCGGTCAAGCCGGTCGCTGGCAGCCAGGATTTCCTGCACTTTGCCCAGCATGACGCGACCATGTTCGGTTAATGCCGGCTTTCGGCTGCTGCGGTCAAAGAGGTTCAGGCCGAGGTCGATTTCCAGGTTGGCAATCGCGCTGCTCACCGTTGACTGGCTTTTGCCCAGTTTGCGGGCTGCCGCCGAAAACGAACCCAGGGTCGCGGCCTCGGCAAAAGCGGTCAGGGCTTCCGGGGAATGACGCATGGCGGCCTTCTATCTATTTTTCAGATGGTTATTGATTTTAATATATCCAAAATAACGATTAAAATACCGTAAGGCCCAGAGGTACTTCACCTCAACGGGCGGCAACAAGACAGAAAGCGCCTTAATGAGCCTCCAAAAGTCCCTGAAAGAGCGGTTCTTCCATGCCTTGGGCTTTGAAGTCCTTGCCATCGCCATTTGTGCGCCGCTGGGCGCCTGGTTGCTCGGCTACCCGCTGGCGCATATGGGCCTGCTCACCCTGATGGTTTCGCTGATGGCGATGAGCTGGAACA
>NZ_JBFUBD010000542.1:0-1527 GCF_056405935.1 Polaromonas sp. P1_E3 | reverse complement strand
GCGCAGCTTCTTGCGGCGAGTCCTGCGTGGCYGTGTAAATCCACACGGGGCCGCCCGACTGGAATATCTTTGCACCAGGCGGTGTTTGAAGCAGGCTGTCGACAATCACGCGGCAGGGCTGCACCGGTGTTTCCACCAGCCGCACGTCCAGCTGGGGGTCATCCTCCAGCAGCGTCCCGATCCCCGTCAGCACGGCGGAGGCCCGGGCCCGCCACGCATGTCCGTCGGTTCGCGCCTCAGGCGAGGTGATCCACTGGCTCTGGCCATTGCCCAGCGCCGTGGTGCCGTCCAGCGAGGCGGCAACCTTGAGGCGGACCCAGGGCGTTTTGCGGACCATCCGGCTGAAAAAGCCAATATTCAGTTCCCTGGACTCCTCGGCGCCCGGCCCGACCTCGACCTCGACGCCGGCCGCCCGCAGTCGCTCAAACCCCTGGCCGGACACCAGTGGGTTGGGATCGGCTATCGAGGCCACCACCTTTTTGATGCCGGCGGCAATCAGGGCGTCGCAGCAGGGGCCTGTCCGTCCGTGGTGAGAGCAGGGTTCGAGGGTGACGTAGGCGGTTGCGCCGGCGAGCGGGTGACCCTGGCGCTGGGCGTCCCGCATGGCCATGATTTCGGCGTGAGGGCTGCCTGCCTGCTGGGTGTGGCCCTGCCCCAGCAGTTGGCCGCCTGTCGAGAAGAGGGCGCAGCCGACCCGGGGGTTGGGCGCGGTCAGTCGCAGCGCGGCGTGGGCCTGCTGAAGGGCGATCAAAATGCGCGAGGAGGAGGGCATTGGAGCGTGTCAAAGGGTTCAGGCACCGGCGGCGGATAGCCGTCATATGCCGTTCGGCAGCCAAAGTCTGGCCGTTTGTCGGTTATGTTAATTCACATATCCATAGGCCCCTAATAATGCGGCCATGGATAAAAAAGCGGCAAACCGGGGCTTCACACTGATAGAAATATTGGTGGTGGTGAGCATCGTGGCAGTTCTTCTTGGGCTGGGTGTTCCTTCCATGCGTGAAGCGATTGAACGCAATACGGTCTCAGGCCACATCAATACCTTTATTGGCGGGCTGCGTTATGCCCGTTCGGAGGCCATTCGGGCAGGAGTGCCCGTGGTGATGTGCCAAAGCATCAATGCTGAAACCAGTGCCCCGACATGCGCGGCGGCTGGCGGTGACGGCTGGGCCAGGGGTTGGCTGATTTTTGTCAACCGTGACCTTGACGCGGGCAATGTCTACAGTGCAGCTGGCGGAGATACATTGCTCAAGGCGCAGGGGGCGCTCAGCGGAAGTGGCGGCATCGCTCAGGTTTCCGGCGCCACAGTGACCAAGTTTGTATTTCGCCCTACGGGCCTGTTGAGTGCTGGGGCTTCCAGCTATACCTTTAACTCCGCTTCACTTGCCAGCACGCAGCAGCGGCTTGTTTGCATTTCGATGCAAGGGCGCGCGCGCATCCTGACAGATTCATTTGCGGCTTGCAGCTCCACCGACTCATGACCCATATCCATTCCTCATATAGCGGCAGGTCGATACCCGGCCTTCGCAC
>NZ_JBFUBD010000541.1:0-1531 GCF_056405935.1 Polaromonas sp. P1_E3 | reverse complement strand
TCCTTTTCCTGCTGATGGCCCTGTACCTGCGCAGCCGGGAAAAGCGCGACAACCAGGCGCGCGTCGGAGCGCTGACGCGCGTGGACCCGCTGACGGGCCTGGGCAACCACCGCGTGCTGCTGCAGCGGCTGGACGCGCTGCTGATTCGCCAGCAGCGCGACCCCGGTGCGGGCGCGGTGGTGCGCATCCGGCTGGGCAACGCCGTGGATATCCGGCAGGACTACGGCATGGAGGCGGCGCAAAGCGCGGTGGTCCAGGCCGGCGCCTGTGTCACAAGTGTTGCCCAGGAAGGCGATACGGTTGCCCGGCACCGCGATGGAGACTTTGTGCTGATCCTGCAGGGGCACCTGACACGCGGGGCGCTTACCGATATCGGCCAGCGGCTGATTGCCCGCGGACTGGCCGACAGCCCCAGCCTGCCGCCCAACACCGTGCTGCAGTTCAAGGTCGCGGTGGCCGAAGCGCCGTTCAGGGAAGGCGATGCCACGCAATTGCTGCACTCGCTGGGCCTCGTGCTTGGCGAGCTTTCCAGCCGTTCGGGGACCGGCCTGCGCTTTGCGGGCGGGGCGGATGCAAGGACCGCAGCGCCGGCCTGAGCAGGCTGCCGCGTTGCCCGGCAAGACTTTAGTGAATGCGCATGCCCGGTGTTGCGCCCGGCAAAGGTTCCAGTACATAGATGCCGGGCTGGGCTTTTTCGTCGGCGTGGCTGGCGGCCAGCACCATGCCTTCGCTGATGCCGAACTTCATTTTTCGCGGCGCCAGGTTGGCCACCAGCACGGTGAGCTTTCCGACCAGGTCTTCAGGCTTGTAGGCCGAGGCAATGCCGCTGAACACATTGCGCATGCGGCCTTCGCCGGCATCCAGCGTCAGGCGCAGCAGCTTGGTCGAGCCTTCCACGGGTTCGCAGTTGACGATTTTTGCGATGCGCAGGTCGACCTTGGCGAAGTCGTCGATGGTGATGACGGGAGCGATGGCTTCGCCACCGGGCATGGCGGCTTCTGCTATCAAATCTGTAGCTGCTTGCGCTGGTTCTGCCTGGGCTGGGGGCTCAAACAATGCTTCAAGTTGCTTGATGTCAACGCGTTGCATGAGGTGTTTGTAATCGCCGATTACATGGCCATTACCCAGACTGGAGGCAGCGTCCGCGAACGTCAGCGGCTTGACTTTCAGGAATTCCTCCACCTGTGCAGCCAGTGCAGGCAGCACCGGCTTGAGGTAAATCGTGAGCAGGCGGAAGGCCTCGATGCACACCGTGCAGACATCCTGCAGACGCGCGTCCATGCCCTGCTGCTTGGCCAGCTCCCAGGGCTTGTTCTGGTCCACATAGGCGTTCACGCGGTCCGTCAGCAGCATGGCTTCGCGCAGTGCTTTTGCAAACTCGCGGGCTTCATACAGCGGCTCAATCGTTTCCCTCGCGGCGCGCAGGGCATCGAGCAATGCTGCGCCGTCGGCCGACACCTCGCCCAGCTTTCCGGCAAAGCGCTTGGCAACAAAGCCCGCGGCGCGGCTGGCGATGTTGATGTATTTACCC
>NZ_JBFUBD010000540.1:0-1535 GCF_056405935.1 Polaromonas sp. P1_E3 | reverse complement strand
AGCGAATGCGGCTGGTGCAAGGACAAGTGGGGCCTGTCATGGCAAATCACCCCGCGCGCGCTTACTGACGGGATAGCCGACCCCGATCCGAAGGTGGCCAAGCGCGTGTTCGACGCGATGATGACCATGCGGAAAATCGACATCGCTGCGATCGAGGCGGCACGGCGGGGCTGAATAATTCGGTCCTCAGGCTCATTGGGGATCAAGCGCCGCTAAGTGAATCCTCATAGCTCCTCCTGTCGGGTTACGCCCGCCGTGGACAGCGGCTCCCATGCGCAATCCCCTTCCCACCCATCGGACGTAGTACTCAAGGATACGGGGGCTCGTCCTACAACTGCAGATTTTCGGCGCCCTAGCATGAAGATTCAGGAATGAAAAAACTACTGCGGCCCTCAGCCGACAACAGTAGATGGTTCATTCACATGAAGAAGGGTTTGATGGCGTGATTCAGCGGCATTTGCTCTTCGCTTTCATCACTTCTTAAGGAGATTGAAATGATTGCAGTGAAGCAAACAGCGGCGTACGCGGTAGTTGTGGCGGCCTTCGCGGGCCTGGCGGGCTGCAGCGGTATGACGACGCAGGAAAGAAATACCGCTATTGGTGCGGGTGTGGGTGGCGTGGCCGGTTCAGCCTTGTCCGGCGGTAGCGCCTTGGGGACTGTCGGTGGGGCTGCAGTCGGCGGTGTGATTGGGCACGAAATCAGCAAGCCGAAAAGGTAACCCAACCTGTTCAGGAGATYGGCTCACACGCGCGTGAGGCACCATTTCGGCGCTTCATGCGCGTCCATTTGTGCATTGCCGTATGCGCGTCGACACCGTAAAGCATGAAGGCCTGAGGCTGGGCTTGCTGGCGGCGGGTGCTTCCGCCATGCCCGCGATCGTGTTACTGCACGGCTGGCCTCATTGCAAGGAAGTCTATGCACCGGTGGTTGATGTGCTCGCCACGGACCATTTTGTCCTGGCCTTTGACTTGCCGGCGATAGGGGACTCGCACGGCGCACCGCCTTCTGCCGAAAAAAACGTCCTGGCAGATATCGTCGTCAGTGCAGCAGAGCGCGCCGGCGCGCATTCGATGGTGGTGGCTGGCTTTGATGTCGGCGGCATGATCGCCTATGCAGCCGCACGCGACCATGGGGAGCGCATCGCGGGGGCCGTGGTCATGAACACCGTCATCCCCGGCATAGATCCCTGGGAGAAGGTGCTGTCGGATCCTCGTATCTGGCACTTCGCATTTCATGCGTTGCCGAAGCTACCGGAGCTCCTGGTTTCAGGCCACCAGCGTGCCTACTTTGATTTTTTCACGGACTTCCTGGCGGGCAACAAGGAGGTCGTGACCGAAGTACATCGCGCTGCGTTTGCGCGCGCCTATGAGCATCCCGAGGCGCTCAAGGCCGGCTTCGACTGGTACCGTACCCTGCAGGCCGATGCCCAGCACAACAGCCGGCACAAGCACATCGAAACACCGATGCTCTACCTCCGCGGCGACGCCGACGGCCGCTCACCCGACGACTACCTTCCCGCCTTGAAGGCCGTGGG
>NZ_JBFUBD010000539.1:0-1538 GCF_056405935.1 Polaromonas sp. P1_E3 | reverse complement strand
GTGTAGCCATGGACCACGCCGGTGTAGCGGCCCTGCTTGTCCTTCTCAAACTCGGTGCCCGGCACCTTGGGAAACTTGTCTGTGCCCACGCCGAGGGCATCCATCGCCTGCTGGTTCATGAAGGCGCGGTTGTAGGCGTACTGCACGATCAACGGGCGATTGGGCACGGCCCGGCGGAGTTCGTCCAGGGTGGGAAAACGCTTTTCCTCGAACTGGTAGGGAGACCAGCCGCCAATCACCTTCACCCACTGGCCTTCGGGTGTCCGTTTGGCTTGCTCGCTCAGCATGGTCAGAGCGCGGCGCAGGGTCGGCACACCTTCCCACCGCACGGTGTAGTTGTAGCCGCCCTCGTTGAGCACATGGGTGTGCGCGTCGATGATGCCCGGAATGAGCCGCCGGCCGCCGGAATCGATGACGCGGGTGTTGGCGTTCTTCAAACCAAGAATCTCGGCATCCGTGCCGACCGAGTAGATGCGGCCGTTTTTGACGGCAAGGGCGGACGCCGCGGGTTGTGCCGGATTGCCGGTGAAGATTCTGGCGTTGTGCACGATCAGGTCTGCGCTTTGGACCTCTTGCCTGGTTTGTGCATGGGCGCTGGCCAAGCCAATCACCGCCATGAATCCAATCAATATCAATTTCACTGTTACTTCTCCATTTGAGGGATGAAAACCACCGCATCGATCAATGAATCAAGCACGGCCAAAGTTTTCTTGGGCGAATCTTTGCATTTCTTTTTGTGGTACGGTAGCCCCGGAATTTGCGTATCTGTGTCGCAGAAAGAGGAACACCGGATGGAAATCGAAGAACTTCGCACTTTCGTGGAAGTGGCCGACGCAGGGGGCATCACCGCCGCAGCCGCTCGTCTCGGCGTAGCCAAGTCCATCGTCAGCCGGCGGCTGATCAGGCTTGAGGCGGAGCTGGGCGCTCAGTTGCTGGCTCGCACCACGCGGGGCGCATCCCTGACGGAGGCTGGTGCGACATTTCGTGACTATGCGGCGAGGGTGTGCGCAGAAATAGAAGTTGCCCAAGAGACGATCCGGCCCGCTGGCGAGCTTCGGGGCCGCTTACGCGTCGCGGCGCCGCTGTCCTTCGGGCCCACGCACTTCGCCCCCGTACTCGCCGAGATGGCGAGCCGGCATCCACAGCTTCATATCCAGACCTGCTACAGCGACCGGTTCGTCGACCTGGTCGCTGAAGGCTACGACTGCGCCATTCGCCTCGGTCATCTTGCGGACTCCAACCTGCTTGCTCAATGTGTTGGGCCTGTGAACGGGAGCCTGGTCGCAAGCCCCGCCTATATCAAGGCACACGGTGCGCCTCAAAGCCTGAGCGAACTCCTTGATCACGAAGCATTAATGCAGGGCACGGAAACCTGGCAATTGATGAATGAAGGCAAAGTCGTATCGGTTCGACCCCAGGGCCGCTTCAAAGCAGACAACGGCACTGCACTCGTCGCCGCGGCGGTGGCAGGTCTGGGCATAGGCTACCTGCCGGTTGGGCTCACGCGTCCTTATCTGGCTTCGGGCGCGCTGGTGACG
>NZ_JBFUBD010000538.1:0-1541 GCF_056405935.1 Polaromonas sp. P1_E3 | reverse complement strand
GTCATAAGGCCGGTAGATCACCGAAGACCTGGCGTACAAACCAGCCAGGCAGGCCGCGATGTACCAGCGGTAGTCGCCCCAGTAATGGTGCGTAAAGAAGTTGCCGTAAATCAGCAGCGCAATCACCACGGCCATCCAGTAAGGCGGGTGATGCCGGATACGCAGGTCAAACAGCCGCCACGCCTGGATGATGTAGCTCCCGACCGCCGCATACATGAAGCCGGAAAACAGCGGAACGCCCAACACTTTCGTATAGGCAAAGTCCGGGTAGCTCCATGACTGGATGGACCCGGAAGTCTTGAAGACCTCCAGCGCAAACCCCACCCCATGGAAAAGGCAGATGGCTTTCAGCTCGTCCAGGGTTTCCAGTTTGGCCARCACCATCCAGCCTTGAATCAGCAGCGCAATCAAAAGCAGAAGGTCGTAGCGCGGAACACCGGCCACGCCTGCCCGCGGCACAAGGAACACCGCTGCAAAGAACAGCCCCGCAAAGAGGCAGGCCCTGGCTTCCTTGAGGCCGAAACAGCCAAACTCCACCAGAAAGCGGCGGAAGCCCGACAGACCCTCATGAGATTTCGCCTGGATCAGCCAGTTGTCCAACGCAAGCAACGCCATCGGCATCTACCTTTTTTTGATTGTTTTTAGCCGTTTTGTTTCGGCGACCGCTGCGATTCTACGTTCGCGAAACTGATACGAATACCGGCATGCCTGCAGGAACAAAAAAGCCCGGACACACCGGGCTTTGACGCAAGGCGACGGCAGGCGGCCTGCTTAAATCGCCACCAGCTGCCGCACGCCGTTGGTTTCCATGTCCTTGCCCTGGCCGCGTGCAATGAATTCGCCGCGCTCCATCACCAGGTAGTCGTCGGCCAGCTCCTGCGCAAAGTCGTAGTACTGCTCCACTAACAGGATGGCCATGTCACCGCGGTCGGCCAGCATGCGGATCACGCGGCCGATGTCCTTGATGATGCTGGGCTGAATACCTTCAGTGGGCTCGTCCAGAATCAACAGCTTGGGCTTGGCCGCCAGCGCGCGTGCAATGGCCAGCTGTTGCTGCTGCCCACCCGACAAATCACCGCCGCGCCGGTTCAGCATTTGCTTGAGCACCGGAAACAGCTCATACAGCTCGGCGGGGATGGGGGTTGAAGCGCTCTTGTAGGCCAGGCCCATGCGGAGGTTCTCTTCCACCGTGAGACGCGCGAAGATTTCCCTTCCTTGCGGGACAAAGCCTATGCCGGCACGGGCGCGTTCGTAGGGCGTCGCGGCTTGAATGGCCTTGCCGTCGAATTCGATCGTGCCGGTCTTGATGGGGACCAGACCCATGAGCGACTTGAGCAGCGTGGTCTTGCCCACACCGTTGCGGCCCAGCAGCACGGTGACTTTGCCCAGGTGAGATTCGAGGCTCACGTCTCTGAGGATGTGGGAGCCGCCGTAGTATTGATTGATGTTTTTGGCTATGAGCATGTGGATTTCCTTACTCTGCCGAGGGCGGTTTTTTATTTGAGCGGCTGTGGTCTTTGCCAAGGACGGCTGGCCGGGGG
>NZ_JBFUBD010000537.1:0-1544 GCF_056405935.1 Polaromonas sp. P1_E3 | reverse complement strand
GCACTGAACAGCAAGAACATCGACTACGTCTGCGCGTCGATTGCCAAGGTCGTCTGAGGCCCTACTCCCGGGTGAATTCATCCGGGACGCGCTGCAAAACCGCCACAACCGGTTCATCCTGGAACACCTGCCTGCGCTGGGGTTGCCCGACGCATGGCTCGTGGCCGGATGTCTCTTTCAGACGGTCTKGAACCTGCGCTCAGGACAGCCGCCCGAAGTCCACATCAAGGACTACGACCTTTTTTACTTTGATCCTGCTGATCTGTCGGAGGCGGGCGAAACCGCGGTCAATGAGCGGGTCGGCGCCTGTTTCGCGGGCCGGGGCATTGTCGTGGAGGCCAAGAACCAGGCCAGGGTCCACACCTGGTACGAGGACTATTTCGGTTATCCCTACCCAGCCCTGCGCAGTTCCTGTGATGGCATCAATCGGTTCCTGGTGAACTGTACCTGCGTGGGCTTACGGCCAGGCCCTGCGGGGTTAGACGCTGTAGAGCTTTACGCCCCCAAGGGGCTGGACGCGCTGTACGAGGGCAAACTCAGCCCCAACCCTTTGTGCAATCACCTGCCGCTATTCAGGGAAAAAGCGCGGGCTTATCAGAATCGCTGGGGGTGGCTGCAGATTGTCCAGTCGTGAGCTGCTGTGACCTGTCGCCCTGTCAGGCCAGTCAATCGCTTGCGACGCTTGCGCCGTGCTGACCTCGCCCTCTAATTGATGTTCAGGCTACGGGACCATTCGCATCATCAAGGTTCATGGCGTGCTGCTGTTTAAAAGCCGGGGGCATGGCCGTGTCGGCCACACTTTTGGTGCCACGCGCGCGCAGACTTAAAGCAAGAAATAGCACGACCGTCAACGTAAGCCAATTCGCGCCGGAACTGTGTGTGATTACATTTTGCGTCAGTGACGCAATTGCCAGGCCAATGCAAGCCGCCATTCCCATCGCCGGCCACGGATTGTCGGCGGTATGGGCAGGGCCGCCAAGCCGATAAAACACAGAGATCGGACCGAACAGCAGCGCCAGCAAACCTACCAGCCCCACCAGGCCGCGCTTGGCCATCGCGTCGAGATATTCATTGTGAGCAACGCTGAAGCTTCCGGTGTAGGCAGTCAACTCACCACGATTGACCTGCCCAACGCGGATTTCATGGTAACCCCGGTTGCCGACGCCGATCCAGGGCGACGAACAGAATATCCCCCAGGCGTTGCGGAAATTCTCCAGCCGCGATCCGCTGCTGCTGACGGTCGTCGCACCCGGCCTGGCCTGTTCAAAGCGGGAAACATCCTCAAGTGCCTGACCGCTACGCTGGGCAATGTGCGCACGTGTGTGGATCATGGCCGCAGCCGTTGCAACGATCAGCAATGTAATCAGCAAAATCATCCGCAAACCAGGCAGACAGCGGCGCGATAACGACAAGGCCAGCGGCAACGCCGCCAGTGACAGTATGGCTGTCAGCGACCCGGACATCATGCAGGCAGCCAACGCAGCCAATGCGCCAGCCGCAAAAAACGGCATCAAGCGACGGTCACCGCGATAGTCGTTTATCAC
>NZ_JBFUBD010000536.1:0-1544 GCF_056405935.1 Polaromonas sp. P1_E3 | reverse complement strand
CTGCGTGAAGGCATGAGCTTGCCGGCAGAGGCGGGAGAGAGCGCAGCCGAAGAGTTGATACGCCGCGTGATGGTCAATGAAATGCTCGGCAACTACGACGCACACGTGAAGAATTTCGGCGTGCTGTATCCGGATGGCCGCACGCCCCGGTTGTCGCCGGCCTATGACGTGGTGGCCTACGCGGCCTATCTTGGCGGGCGTGGCCATGCGCTGCGCTTTGTGCCTGGTGGTGAAAAACAGGCCCGGCTCACCGCCCAGACCTTGCGCAGCTTTAGCAACGCCACGGGCATGTTTGAAACGCGGGTGCGCGGCGTGCTCAATGAAGCCGTGGGCAAAGCCTGCGAGTCGTGGCCGGCAATGATTGCTGAAAGTGGTTTGCTGGAGCGGCAAAAGCAGAACCTGCTCAAACACTTCGAAAGCTGCGATGCGGTGATCAGCTGGCGCGCCCGGCGGGCTGCTGGGGCCAGGCGCAGGGAACTGCGGTCAGCTAGCTGAGAAATTGCCGTGGCTCGGCGTCAGGCCGCGAGGCTTGTAGCCAGGCTTGCAGGTCTTCCGATCCACCGATTTTTTTTCCACCCGAAAACACCTGGGGTGTCGTTCCCGCGCCCGCTACCGCTTGCAGCGTATTGGTGGTGATGCCCCGGCCCAGCGTGATTTCCTCGTAACTGAGGCCGGCCTCGTCCAGCAGGGCCTTTGCCTTGGCGCAGAACGGACAGCCAGGCTTGGTGAAGAGGGTGACAGGCTCCGGCGCTACGGCCTGCGGGGCCACATACTTGAGCATGGTGTCCGCGTCCGACACCTCGAACGGGTCGCCTTCTTTTTCCGGCTCGATGAACATCTTTTCGATCACGCCGTCCCGCACCAGCATGGAATAACGCCAGGATCGCTTGCCGAAGCCGAGATCGCTCTTGTCAACGAGCATGCCCATGCCGCGGGTGAAGTCGCCATTGCCGTCCGGAATGAGCGTGATGTTGCCGCATTCCTGCGCCTTGCCCCATTCGTTCATCACAAAGGCGTCATTGACCGAAAGGCAGATGACGTCGTCAATGCCGTTGGCCTTGAAGGTGTTGGCCAGTGCATTAAAGCGTGGCAGATGGGTGGAAGAGCAGGTGGGTGTATAGGCGCCGGGCAGTGAGAACACCACAACGTTCTTGCCGGAAAACAGGTCGGCCGTTTTCACATCGGCCCACTGGTCGTTCTGGCGTGTCTTGAAGGTGACGTCAGGGACGCGCTGTCCCTCGTTGTTGGGAAGCATGGGAAATCCTTTGGTGAAAAAGAGCCCGGCGCAGTGCCGCAGGGTGGCAGTCGCAGGAAAGAGCACCACTGCATATGTCAATGCCCTTGGGCTGATTGTGGGGACGGCGGCGTGCCGCGGGCTGTCGGACAGCGATGACATTGCTGTAGGGCAATCCCACGTACTGGCCACATGCGCACCGTCAGTGGCGCCCGGCCTCGGCCCACATCGCCTGGTGTGCGCGGCGCACCAGAATCTCACGACCGCCTGCCGTGTCCAGGCGGCACAGAAAGCCTTGAATGCCCGAAGG
>NZ_JBFUBD010000535.1:0-1559 GCF_056405935.1 Polaromonas sp. P1_E3 | reverse complement strand
CGTCAAGGGTGTGGTCAAGAACATCACCGAATACGGTGCATTCGTTGACCTCGGCGGTATCGACGGCCTGCTGCACATCACCGATATGGCATGGCGCCGCGTCCGTCACCCAAGCGAAGTGGTGACGGCTGGCCAGGAAATCRYSGCCAAGATCCTGAAGTTYGACACCGAAAAGAACCGTGTCTCGCTGGGYCTGAARCAGATGGGCGAYGACCCRTGGATGGGCGTGAACCGCCGTTATCCACAAGGCACGCGCCTGTTCGGCAAGATCACCAACATCGCCGACTACGGTGCGTTTGTGGAACTCGAACCCGGCATCGAAGGCCTGGTCCACGTGTCAGAAATGGATTGGACCAACAAGAACGTGGCCCCGAGCAAGCTCGTGGCGCTGGGCGACGAAGTCGAAGTCATGGTCCTCGAGATCGACGAAGACAAGCGCCGCATCAGCCTGGGCATGAAGCAGTGCAAGGCCAATCCATGGCAAGAGTTCGCACAGGAAACCAAGCGCGGTGACCGCGTCAAGGGCCCGATCAAGTCGATCACCGACTTCGGTGTCTTTGTGGGCCTGGCTGCCGGCATCGACGGCCTCGTGCACCTGTCTGACCTCTCGTGGAACGAACCCGGCGAAGCCGCGGTTCGCAACTACAAAAAGGGCCAGGAAGTCGAAGCGATCGTGCTGGCTGTCGACGTCGACCGCGAGCGCATCTCCCTGGGCATCAAGCAGCTGGATTCCGATCCGTTCACCACGTTCGTGTCGATCAACGACAAGGGCGCGATCGTGACCGGCAAGGTCAAGACTGTTGATGCGAAGGGTGCTGAAATCGATCTCGGCGAAGACATCATCGGCTACCTGCGTGCCAGCGAAATCAGCCGTGACCGCGTCGAAGACGCACGCAACGTGCTGAAAGAAGGCGACGAAGTGTCCGCAGTCGTGGTGAACGTGGATCGCAAGACCCGCAACATCCAGCTGTCGGTCAAAGCCAAGGACAACGCTGACCAGCAGGAAGCCATGGCTACCCTGAGCCAGCAGTCTTCGCGCGAAAGTGCCGGCTTGACCAACCTTGGCGCTCTGCTGCGCGCCAAGCTGGACAACAACGAAAAGTAAGGCGTTCGTGCAGCGGTGTGATGCGCCACGGGCGGATTGCATCGCTGTGCAGCTACTTTATCCATGACCCGAAGCGATCTCGTCGAAGAACTGGCGGCCCGATTCAGCCAGCTGACGCACCGTGACGCCGAATATGCCGTCAAGACGATTCTTGATGCCATGAGCGACGCACTGGTGCGCGGCCACCGCATTGAAATCAGGGGATTTGGCAGTTTTTCCATCAACCGTCGCCCCCCTCGCATGGGCCGCAATCCGCGTTCCGGTGAAAGCGTGGCCATTCCTGAAAAACGGGTGCCCCATTTCAAGCCAGGCAAGGCATTGCGGGAAGCGGTGGATGCCCGTACCCAGGAGCTCCTGGCGGTCACGGATCCGAAGTAAAGTCTTGCTGTCTTCCCTCGGTGGTCTGGCTACAATCGCGAGACCACCACGGGGGATGACCAAGTGAAATACCTCA
>NZ_JBFUBD010000534.1:0-1560 GCF_056405935.1 Polaromonas sp. P1_E3 | reverse complement strand
GCCGAATGGTCTGCGCTGCTTGCTTGCATGCTTGTCTCCAGATTGCTCTTGCTATTATTTTGGTAGCTGCTTGCGCACGCACATCAAGCGCTACGGGCCGATTTCTTACAAATACATGGCGCAGATCAAGCGGTGGCCGGGCTTGCTCCCAGCGTCTGCAGTGCGCTGGTGAGCCACTGGCGGCACCACTCGGTGCCTTCTGTTTCGGGCATGGTGCCGCTGCTCGCGTCGTGGCACCAGATGTCGCCGATGCGCTGCGCGCCCAGGTCTGTCAGGCGTTCGTCAAATTTCTTGCCGCCGAAGCAGAAGGTCTGCATATAGGTGCGGTCGCCGAGCGCGATGACGCCGTAGCGCACATGGCCAAGGAACTGCGGGTTGGCGCTCAATGATTCATAGAGGGCGCGGGCGTTGTCGGGCACATCGCCGGAGCCGTAAGTGGAACTGCAGATGAGATAAAGTGCATCTTCTGCCTTTGAAGCGTCGAAGACGCTGATGTCCAGGTTGTCCATCAGTTCGACTTCAATGTCGTTGACCAGGTCTGCGCAATCCATCTGGATGGCCTGTGCCACATAGTCGGCGGTACTGGTCATGGTACCTACAAGGATTTTGAGTTTCATCAAGAAGTCTCCAAATAAAAGATGCAATAAACTGCTTGACATCAATTTAACCTGAAGTATACTGCAATTTAGACGAAATGCAACTGGCAAAGCCCTGAAAGGGCGACTTTTTACACGGGTGCTTCTTGGAAATCATGTCCGAACAGGAATCGAAAGCCACGCTCAGTGAACTGGGCGCCCGCGTTCGTGCGTGGCGCGCGCGCCGGGGCATGACGCGCAAACAGCTGGCGTCGGACTCTGGCCTGAGCGAACGCTTTCTGGCCGATGTGGAAACCGGCAGGGGCAACGTTTCGATCAACTCCCTGGAAGCAGCGGCCCGCGCGCTGAACATCTCTATTCTCGAGCTGCTGCAGGACGCGCCGCGGCCGGCTTTGGCCCGTGTGCAGGGCCTGCTGACGCGGCTGGACGACACCCAGCTTGACCAGGCCTACAGCCTGCTTGGCAGMACCTTCGGCCTCAGCGACTCACTGGGCCGCGAGCAGCGGGTAGCGCTGATCGGCCTGCGCGGCGCCGGCAAGTCCACCTTGGGCAGCCAGCTGGCGGCCGAGCGTGGTGTGCCTTTTATCGAGCTGGACCGCGAGATTGAGCGCGAAGCCGGCACCAGCATGAACGAAATTTTGCTGCTGCACGGACAGGCCGGCTACCGGCGCTATGAGCGCCGCGCGCTGTTCCGCATCGCCGAAGACCACCCGGACGGTGTCGTCATGACCACGGGCGGCAGCATCGTGAGCGAGCGCGAAACCTTCGATTTGCTGCAAAGCCGCTTTTACTGTGTCTGGCTCAAAGCCAGCCCCGAAGAACACATGGCCCGCGTGGTGGCCCAGGGCGACATGCGGCCTTTCGACACAACCCGCGGCGCGACYGACGAGGCGATGGAAGACATCCGCCGCATCCTTTCGAGCCGCGAGGCGCTTTATGCCCGCGCCGACGCCGTGGTTGATAC
>NZ_JBFUBD010000533.1:0-1570 GCF_056405935.1 Polaromonas sp. P1_E3 | reverse complement strand
GCATATAGCGACCAACTCCCTTCTGGGCATCAGAGGAGTCGTCCTGGTTGATGTCTTGAAGCGTGCTGGGTGCTTCAGGTAGATAGCGGACCGTCATGGTGGATGGGACAGAGTTGCTGCGCAAGGCACGGCCAAGCTCCGCAGCAACGCCGACTTCAGTCCGAATTTCGCGACCATCCTCCGTCGTGAAGCGAACATGGGCGGTGTACAGGCTGTCAGCATGGGTATTCTTCTTTTCCTTCCACTCCAGCTTGGTTACCTCGGCTTTTGTCGTCTTGCCGTGGTCGCGCAATGCCGAAAACTTGGTGGCGTTCTTGTGGCCGGCATACATGAGAAAGACGCCAAACACAACAACACAGACAGCGACCATTGGGCTAAAAAGGATTCGAAACATAGGTGGCTCCTTAGGCCTGACGTAAAAATGATCGGACCACCAACAAATGGGACGGAGCCACGTCCTGCTGTTGTGGCTCCGCGCCGGTTGATATGTTATGCGGCGTGGCGTGTCGCGACTTCATATGCGACCCAAACAAGGAATGTAGCGAGGACGACGCCGAAAAACAAGATGCCGGCTTGCCCGGCATGCCCAGCTCATTGAAAGGTTAGACGCCATTGTTAAACGACTCGACTGCCGTTGTGGATTCGCGTCGCTCGACAAGTTAGACCTCCCGTTCATAGTCTTCGAGAGCAAGTAGCAGGCTTGCACGATGCTCGCGTGCCACAGTCTGCCACGGCAACCCCGTGAGAGCCCCCTCCAGAGCCCAAAGCAGGTTCAAACTCAC
Source organism: Polaromonas sp. P1_E3 (assembly GCF_056405935.1). Classification (NCBI taxonomy): domain Bacteria; kingdom Pseudomonadati; phylum Pseudomonadota; class Betaproteobacteria; order Burkholderiales; family Comamonadaceae; genus Polaromonas; species Polaromonas sp. P1_E3. The sequence continues at coordinate 788 of NZ_JBFUBD010000533.1, read as the reverse complement.
CCCAGCTCCGGCCCTCCGCGCATGCGCGAATGCCCGAACGGCGCCAAGCTTTCGGAGCTGGGCTACGGACGTAATGCCCGCCCGCATAAGCATCTGCTGAGACTTCGGGCCCAGGTTTGGGAGGTCACACAAACGTTGCGCCAAACTCATACGATTGCGCGCTCCAAGCTTGCATGAAGTGTCTCGAAGGACTGAACGCGCATCTCCTTCGCAAGCTCGAAGGTCGACAGATAGTTGCCATCCCATGACTTGAGCGCCGGTTCCGCGCCTTGAGCCATGGCACAAATACCAAAAACGAGTGCTGTGAGAGCCTTTTTCATGGCTAAGGATCACTCGGTTGGCGGGAACTCGGGATATCGAGGCAGCTGGTCGGCAACATGCAGCCATGGAAGGCGCTTGRATTCCCAATAGTGAAACGCAGGCGCCACCTGGCCTGGATCGTCAAGACTGCAGATTGTGATGTCGATCAATCCGGGAATGTAATCCGCGGCAAAGCTGATTTGCGTGCCGCAACGCGCGCAGAATCCGCGGCGCGAACCCGGCGATGACTCATAAACCGCGGGTAACTGTGACGTGAAATCGACTTGCGCTTCTTGAAACATGGCCCACGCGACTGCTGGCGCCGCATTGGCACGCCGGCACATCGAACAATGGCAGAGTGCTGCCATCACAGGAGAGCCTGAGATCCGATATCGGACCGAACCACATTGGCAGCCACCTTCGAGTGATAGTTTTTCCATGGTGCTCCTTCCGACGGTTAACGTGAAGATGGCCGGACCACCAATACC
>NZ_JBFUBD010000532.1:0-1572 GCF_056405935.1 Polaromonas sp. P1_E3 | reverse complement strand
CGCTGCCGCGGGCCTGAAACACCCCAAAAAAAGCCTCGAAAGGCCTTTTTTGAGTGTCAAAACGGGCTGCAGGCCAATAGAGACGAGCGCAAGCAGCTATTGATTTGATAGCGATTGCTGCGACTTCACCCGAACTGCACCAGGTTGAGAATGGGCAGCGGGCCGCCGGGAAACTGCGCCAGGCGTCCACCCACGGCCAGCGTGCCGAGGTCGATTCCCGAGAACCCGAGCTGGCTGATCAGTGCCGCCACGGTCGCCTTTGCCTTGGCGTCGTCGCCCGAGAAAAACAGCACGCGTTTGCCGCCCTGGTCGGCGGGGTCAGTGGCCAGCAGCTGGGCGACCAGGTGGTTAAAGGCCTTTACCACGCGCGCGCCGGGCACCAGCTCGGCAAACACTTCGCTGGAGGCGCGGCCGTTCAGCTCAACGGGCCGGAGAGGAGGGCCTTCGACAGCGTTGTTGGCGTCAATAACGACACGGCCGCCAAAGTTGGGCAAACCGGCCAGCGCCTCAGGCAGGCGCCCCCAGTTGACGGCCACCAGCACGATGTCTTTTGTGGCGGCCTCCTTGACGGTGCCGGCGTGGATGGTGGGGCCCAGTTCGCGCACGATGTCTTTGAGCGAGTCCGGGCCGCGGCTGTTGGACAGCGTGGCATGGATGCCCTGGCGGGCCAGGGTTTTGGCAAACGCCGTGCCGATGGCGCCGGCGCCGATGATCCCGATGCTGGGGCTGGATGGGGTTGAGGGGGTAGACATAAATTCACTCCTTGGTTGTTGATGGGTGAATGATGGGTTTTTGATTGCCATTTGATAAGCTGGAAATTGATTGAATTATTTTCAACTATTACTTTAAGATGGTGAAATGGAAACCCTGGCCAACCTCGAATCGTTTGTGCGTAGCGCCGAAGGCCGCAGCTTTTCGGAAGCAGCGCGGCGCTTGGCGCTGACGCCAGCTGCCGTCAGCCGCAATGTGGCCATGCTGGAGCGAAACCTGGGCGTGCGGCTGTTCCAGCGCTCAACCCGCAAGCTCACGCTGACCGAGGCCGGCGAACGCTTCCTGGTCTCAATCGGCGGAAACCTCACCGCGCTGCAGTCCGCCATTGCGGCCGTTTCCAGCGACAGCGGCACTCCTGCGGGCCCGCTCAAGGTCAGCATGTCGCCCACCTTCGGTACCGAGTACATCGTGCCTTTGCTGCCGGCCTTCCTGGCCCGCTATCCGCTGATCCGCCCCGACTGGTACTTTGAAAACCGGCCGGTCGATCTGATTGCCGAAGGGTATGACGCGGCCATTGGCGGGGGCTTTGAACTGGCACCGGGTGTGGTGTCCCGCGCCTTGGCCCCGATTCACTTGGTCGCTGTGGCATCGCCTGCCTATATGGCGAGGCAGCAGGCGCCAGTCGATCCCGCTGGCCTCGCCGGACTCCAGGGTATCGCCCTGCGATCCAGCGCAACGGGCCGGGTTCGCCAGTGGGTCATGCGCGATGGGGCAGGGGTGGAAGTCCCGGCAAGTCTGACGGAGTCGGTGGTCGTGAACGACCCGACGGCCATGCGCGCCGCAGCGCTCCTGGGCCTGGGC
>NZ_JBFUBD010000531.1:0-1579 GCF_056405935.1 Polaromonas sp. P1_E3 | reverse complement strand
GTGGACCGCAAGGCACGCACGCGCAGCGTTGACGAAATGTCGGGCGTGCTGCGCGAGCGCCTCAAGCAGGTGCCGGGCATCACGGTGACGCACGTCGGGCTGCTCGACGCCGTGGGCGGCAACAAGMAGGTGGAGTTTTCCCTGCAGGGCACTGACTTGAAGGAACTGGAGCGCCTCACGCGCGCCATCAACGACAAGATTCGCGGCATTCCCGGCCTGGTCGACCTGGACTCCAGCGTCAAGGCCGACAAGCCGGTCATCGAAATTGCGGTGCGGCGCGACGCGGCTTCCGACCTGGGCCTCTCCGTGTCGCAGATCGCCGCATCGCTGCGCACCCTGGTGGCGGGGCAAACCGTGGGCAACTGGCGCGCCCCCGACGACCAGACTTACGACGTGAACGTGCGCCTGGCGCCCGATGCGCGCAATGCGCCAGAGGACCTGGAGCGCCTGCCCTTCATGAGCACGCCCGGCAGCGGCGCGGACGGCGCTGCGCACATGGTGCGGCTCAACCAGGTGGCCACCGTGAAGGAATCCACCGGGCCCAACCAGATCAACCGGCGCGACATGGCGCGCGAAGTCGCGATCAACGCCAACGTCTATAACCGCTCGGCCGGTGAGGTGTCCAACGACATCAAGGCCGCACTGGAAAACTTCAACTTTCCACCCGGCTATCGCTACCAGTTCAGCGGCTCCACCAAGAACATGGCTGAATCTTTTGGCTATGCGGTGTCGGCGCTGGTGATGGCCATTTTGTTCATCTACATGATCCTGGCCAGCCAGTTCAAGAGCTTTTTGCAGCCCATGGCGCTGATGACCTCGCTGCCGCTGACGCTGATTGGCGTGGTGCTGGCGCTGCTGCTGTTCCGCTCCACGCTCTCGATGTTTTCCATCATCGGCGTGGTGATGCTGATGGGCCTGGTGACCAAGAACGCGATTTTGCTGGTCGACTTTGCCATTCGCATGCGCGCCGACCAGGTAGACGTGGACGGCCACCGCGTTCCGGGCATGAACCGCAGCGATGCACTGCTGCATGCCGCCAAGGTACGGCTGCGCCCTATCCTGATGACCACGCTGGCGATGATCTTCGGCATGGTGCCGCTGGCCTTTGCCCTGACCGAAGGCTCGGAGCAGCGCGCGCCCATGGGCCAGGCCGTGATCGGCGGCGTCATCACCTCTTCGCTGCTGACCCTGGTGGTGGTGCCGGTGACCTACTGCTACCTGGACGACCTGGGCCAGTGGTTCAAGCGCAAATTCGGCCCTAAAACACCGCCGCAAGACGCCACGGACATGCCTGCTGCAACGCCGGCCGCCGTCATGGGTGACCGCTAAAATCAAAGGTTTATCTCGTGTACAGCCCACCCTCCCCCATTTCGCCAACTTACAGGTCCGCCATGAACTACGAACAAGCCCGATTCAACATGATTGAGCAGCAAATCCGCCCCTGGGAAGTGCTGGACAACCAGGTCCTTTCCCTGCTGGCCGTGGTCAAGCGCGAAGACTTTGTCCCGGCTGCCCACAAGGCGCTGGCTTTTGTCGACATGGAAATCCCGCTGGGCGCCGGACCGGGCCAGTGCATGCT
>NZ_JBFUBD010000530.1:0-1582 GCF_056405935.1 Polaromonas sp. P1_E3 | reverse complement strand
GGGGATGCCGCCGAAGCCGGGCAGCGCAGCCAGGCAACCCCAGTGAGTCACAGAACGGACGCCCTGTCAATTCAGGCCAGCGTCCCGGTGCGTTATTAAAACAGGTTTTGCCGGTTTTCCAGGGGGTGCAGGCACAAAAAGAGCCTCCAGCCCAACCCCGCCGTGCGCAAGCAGCTATATTTTTCATAGCAGGGCGGAGGACGGCGAAAAACACTGAGGCGGTACAGGTTGATAAACGGCCTTTGCCACCCAGGCCACGAATCGGTATGCTCGATTTTTTTGCAGGAGCACGCCATGCCGCGCAAGACCGCCCAGGATTTTGACCAGGAACTGCTGATTCTGTTTGACGCCTATGTCCACGGCACCATTGACAGGCGCGGTTTCCTGGAACGCGCCCAGAAATTTGCCACGGCCGGGCTGACCGCAACGGCCCTGCTGGCTGCCCTCAGCCCTGATTTTGCTGCGGGGCAGCAAATTGCCCGTGATGACAAGCGCATCAAGACAGACATGGTCAGCTATCCATCGTCTGCAGGTTCGGGCACGGTAAAAGGATATCTGGCCAGGCCCGCCAATGCGGCAGGCAAACTGCCCGGCGTGCTCGTCATTCACGAGAATCGCGGCCTCAACCCGCATATCGAAGACATTACCCGCCGGCTGGCGCTGGACAACTTYSTCGCCTTYGCACCCGACGCSCTCACCCCCCTGGGCGGCTATCCGGGCGACGAAGACAAAGCGCGCGAACTGTTCGCCAAACTGGACCAGCGWAAGTGCGTCGAGGACTTCGTGGCTGCCACCACTTACCTCAAGGGCCGTGACGACTGCACCGGGAAACTGGGCGTGGTCGGGTTCTGCTACGGCGGCGGGATGTCGCACATATTGACCACGCGCCTGCCCGAACTCAACGCGGCCGTTCCTTTCTATGGAAACCTGCCGGCAGCAGAAGACGCCGCCAAGGTCAAAACGCCGCTGCTGATCCATTTCGCTGCAGTGGATGAGCGCATCAACGCCGCGTGGCCCGCCTACGAGGCAGCGCTCAAGGCGGCAGGCGCCACCTACACCGCCTACCAGTACCCGGGCACACAACACGGCTTCAACAACGACACCACCCCTCGCTACGACCCCGCGGCGGCCAAACTGGCGTGGGAGCGCACCCTGGCGTTTTTCAACAGGCAGCTGCGCACAGGCTAGGTTCCGGGCATGGCGCCCCCGAKACGGCGTATTGACGGAAGCAGCCGCGTGAGCCGAGCCGCCACGGCACGGGTTTTGCTGGGGTTAACATTGCGTACTTTTTCGCTTGTCCGCCCGTTATGGGGAGGCACAGCGGTTTTTCATTTTTTTCCCGGACTTCCACCATGAAACTCCTCCAAAAAATCGCGGCCACGGCCGGCCTGCTGGCACTGGCCATGGGTATGGCCCAGGCCCAAACCAGGGAACTGGTCGTCGGCTCCAGCGCCACCTACCGCCCGTTCGCCTATGAAAGCCCGACCAAGGAAATCGTCGGCTACGACGTGGACATGATCAAGGCCATCGCCCAGAAGGCCGGCCTGCAGATCAAGATCGTCAACACCCCATGGACAGGCAT
>NZ_JBFUBD010000529.1:0-1585 GCF_056405935.1 Polaromonas sp. P1_E3 | reverse complement strand
TTCTCGCGCTGAAGGAGCCATCGCTCAGAGCAGCTCAGGTACTGGTTGACTCGCCCAAGACCGACGTCAACACCCTCAACGACAAGGGGGAAAGCGCGCTCATGCTGGCTGCCCTCAAGAACCATCAGAGTCTGGCCGAGAAGCTGGTCAAGCAGGGCGCCGATGTCAACAAGACCGGCTGGACGCCACTGCATTACGCCGCCAGTGGCGGTCATGTTGCCATCATCAGCCTGCTGCTGGAAAAAAGCGCCTATATTGATGCCGAGTCTCCCAATGGCACCACCCCGCTGATGATGGCTGCCATGTACGGCACAACTGCCGCGGTGAAGCTTCTACTCGAAGAGGGCGCCGACCCGCAACTCAAAAACCAGCTGGGTTTGACGGCCCTGCAGTTTGCCGAGCAAGGCAACCGGCCCGACGCCGCAGCAGCCATCGGGGCCGCCATTCGCGCAAAAAGGCCTGCCGGAACCTGGTGAGCCGGCCTGCCCGGTGGYATTTGCCCAAAGTTTGAGCGAAACGGGAAGATTGTCGTACGACGTGGCGGTGCCGTCCGACTTGACGCAGCCCACATATGACATATGCTTTTCACTGCACCTCTGATCCCGGAGCGTGCGGGAGAAACTCATGACTTACTTGAAATGCGCAGTGGCGCTGTCCTTGACGGCCTTGGTCGCGCCCGCCATGGCGTGCTACACCGTTTTTAACCCCAGCAACCAGGTCCTTTATTCGGGTGAAGCGCCCCCAATAGACATGAGCTACCAGATCCACGAAAAGCTGCCTGCGGTCTTTCCCAGTGGGCATCTGATTTTTGACACAAGCAACAACTGCCCATCGGTAGACGTACGCCGTGCCGTGCCGGTGCTCACCAATGTCGCGCTTGTATCGGCCGCACCCGCCGCTCCTCGACAGGCACGCCAGATGACGCGAGCCCAACGCGAACGCGCGCTCGATTCCCTGACGAAATGACATGGAGGTGCCTGGCAAAGCGGAGAAGGGCAGCACAATCCCTGTCCAGCCGGCCTAGGCGTGTTGAAATCGATGCCGGGAAATCTCAGCGCCGTGCGGCTTGATAAGCCTCGATTTGCGGCAGAAGGTCTTTCCGGCGTGCAAGGGCTTCGGCAGACCAGACCACCTTGCGGTCATAGTATTCAGCGAAGGCGGGTGATTCTGAAGGAATGATCACCCAGGGCTGCTTCGAACTGGTGAAAATATGGACATCCGGAGGCATCATGTCTGGATCGTCGACTGTCCCGACCCGTACAAATTTGATTACCGGACCTGAGCCGGCATAGTGGCTCCAGACCGCAACACGGCACTTCGGGCATCTGGCGATCTTCTGGCCCGCGCCGCTCGCGGAGGGCGTGTCAATTACCTCAGGCTCATTTTCAAGAGGCACAACGCGATCAGCCTCGTACATTGCGTTGAGCGCGAACGCCGCGCCGGATTCGCGCTGGCACCAGCGGCAATGGCAGCAGTGAACGATCATCGGCGCGGTGGCCAGGCGATACCGGATGTAGCGGCAATCGCATCCGCCTTCGACAGGATACCCACGCGGAGCAAACTGCGCATCGACATACACCCAGGC
>NZ_JBFUBD010000528.1:0-1598 GCF_056405935.1 Polaromonas sp. P1_E3 | reverse complement strand
GGCGGAAAGCTGATCAGGGCAAAGCGGATCGCCAGGTAAGTGGAGCCCCACACCAGGTAGCAGGCGAGGAGGGCGGGGATCAAAAGCGCCGGCGCTTTGCCGGTGGTGAGCGAAGAGGTGAGTGCGGAAGTCATCCAAGGATCGTAGGTTGCCATGCGCGCCCGGGACATGCAAAATTAACGGCAAAACCGCAACCGGCCTTTTAATTTAAAGCTTGAAACCCAGCATGACCGAAACCACCGAATGGGACCACTACGACAGCCGCATCCTCGGCGAGTTGCAGCGCGATGCGCGCATCACCATGGCCGAACTGGGTCGGCGCGTCCACCTGAGCCAGCCTGCGGTGACCGAGCGCGTACGCAAGCTCGAGCTCGGTGGCGTGATCAAGGGCTATCGGGCCGAGGTTGATCTGTCGCGCCTGGGGTACGGCATACGCGCCATCGCGCGGGTAGGGCGGGTCGAGTACGCCAGGGTGGTCAAGCTGATCGAGCAGACGCCTGAAGTCATCAATGCCTACAACGTCACCGGCGAAGACAGCTGGGTGCTGGAGATTGCGGTGATCGACGTGGCGCACCTGGACGCAGTGGTCACCAAGTTTTGCCTACTCACTGAGACCTCGACGTCCATCGTCCTCAACGCACCTCGCGAAAATGCCGTCGTCCTGCCGGCCCGGCGCGAGGACATCAAACCCGTCATCAAGAAGGTCACCGGAAAATGAGCCAAGACAAGTCCTCCTCCCCTGCCATCTTCGCCACCTGCGACCTTTGCGACCTGCATAAGGGCGACACCTCGGGTCATTTCAGGGTGCTCCCGCCTGTTTTCAGGAGCTATGGCGGCTTTCAGAAATTCAGCGGTCCCGTGGTCACGGTGAAGTGCTTTGAAGACAATTCCCCGGTCAAGGCTGCAGTGGAGTCGCCGGGCGAGGCGCGCGTGCTGGTGGTGGACGGAGGCGCCTCGCTGCGCCGCGCGCTGCTCGGCGGTAACCTGGGCGCCGCAGCCGCCAAAAACGGCTGGGCCGGCGTGGTGATTGACGGGTGCGTGCGGGATATCGCCGAGCTGGCGCAATGCCAGACCGGCATCCGCGCACTGGCGAGCATGCCACTGCCCACGGAAAGGCGCCAGGCGGGCCTCAGGGACGTCTCCGTGCAGATTCAAGGTGTCTGGGTGCGGCCGGGCGACTGGCTTTATGCAGATGAGGATGGCATCGTCGTCATGCCGGCGCCGCAGCAGGGCTAGCGTTTGGCGGACTGGCTAGCGCCGGCATCCGCTCCTCAGTCGCGGCAGTTGCCATGTAAATAGCCCTAGCCCGGAGTGTTGCCTGGGCTAACAGCGATTTTGCTTAATTTCAGGGGCAAGCATAAGGCGTATTGGCCGCACGCCAGCCGGCGTGGCTGGCGTCAGGCCTCACAAAGACGCCTCTGCTCAGAAACCTGCGAGGGCGATGGAGTTCTTTAGCGCTTGCCCACCACCGTAGCTGTCCTGCTCGGGTGGCACACCGCCCAGCGATACGCGGATTGCGCAGTACTTGAACTCCGGGATCTTCGCAAAGGGGTCCAGCGCGGCGTTGGTCAACTTGTTGATGGCTGCCTCGTAGTAAC
>NZ_JBFUBD010000527.1:0-1628 GCF_056405935.1 Polaromonas sp. P1_E3 | reverse complement strand
CGGTGTGCTGTGGTTCTGGGGCGCCGAGGAGCTGTTGGGGCCGAGGGCGCCCGGCCTGACGGGCTCCGTTTCGATTCTGGGGCGGCAATTTCCTTCCTACGACCTTTTCCTGATCGTCGCAGGGCCTGTGGTTCTGGGTCTGCTTTGGCTTCTGCTCACCAAAACCCGCTGGGGTACCCTGGTCCGGGCCGCCACACAAGACCGCGAGATGGTCAGCGCGCTGGGTGTTAATCAGGCGTGGCTGTTTACAGCGGTTTTTGCACTGGGCGCGCTTTTGGCCGGCCTGGGTGGCGCGCTTCAGCTGCCGCGTGAGCCCGCCAACCTGGAGATGGACCTCAACATTATTGGCGCCGCATTTGTCGTGGTGGTGGTTGGGGGCATGGGTTCCATCCCGGGTGCTTATGTGGCCGCACTGCTGATTGCCGAGCTCAAGGCCATTTGCATCTGGCTCGGGCTGGTCGAAATTGCGGGCATCAGCGTCTCTTTTTCCAAGCTGACCTTGGTGGTGGAGTTCGTCGTTATGGCGGTTGTCCTGGTGGCCCGTCCCTGGGGACTGTTCGGCAGGCCCCAGGCGCCGGGCCGGCATACAGGCATGGCTGAAGAACCGCTGCGCCGGCCGCACCGCTTGTATGCCTGGGGTTGTGCGGGCCTCTTGGCGGTACTGGCTTTGATGCCTGTGCTTGCGGCGCAGTCGCCTTACGTGACGGTGTTGCTGATTGACCTGCTGGTTGCCGTCCTGTTCGCTACCAGCCTGCATTTCATCATGGGCCCCGCCGGCATGCATTCGTTCGGGCATGCCGCCTACTTCGGCCTTGGGGCCTATGGCGCCGCATTGCTGGTACGAAGCCTGAACATGCCCATGGAGCTGGCACTGGTCGTGGCGCCCGTTGTGGCGGCCGTGGGGGCCTTTGTGTATGGCTGGTTCTGCGTCAGGTTGTCTGGTGTTTATCTGGCGATGCTGACGCTGGCCTTTGCGCAAATCACCTGGGCGATTTGTTACCAGTGGGACATGTTTACCGGCGGCAGCAACGGGTTGACCGGCGTGTGGCCCTCCGAGTGGCTGGCGGACAAACGCATCTACTACTACCTCACCCTTGTGCTGGTGGCGGGAGGTGTTTTGCTGATGCACCGCCTGTTGTATTCGCCGTTTGGCTACGCAATGYGTGCGGCACGCGACTCGGTGCTGCGTTCGGATGCCATCGGTATGAATGTCAAACGCCTGCAGTGGGCCGCGTTTGTGATTGCGGGTTCTTTTGCGGGGCTGGCGGGTGCGCTTTATGCCTTTTCCAAAGGCAGCATTTCGCCCGAAAGCCTGCACGTGAGCAAGTCGATCGATGGCCTTGTCATGGTTTTACTGGGCGGTATCCAGACGCTTTTGGGGCCCGTCGTTGGCGCGGTCACTTTCACCTGGCTGCACGATACTGTGGCGCGAAACACCGACTATTGGCGCGCCATGCTCGGAGCCATCATCCTGGTTCTTGTCCTGCTGTTCCCGCAGGGAATTGCCGGCTTCGCCAGACAGCTGATTGCCAGGCGCCGTGCTGCGGGAGAAAAGGCATGAGCTTGCTGAAGGTATCAGGATTGGGAAAATCCTTTGGCGGCGTCAGGGCCGTTGATGGCGTGAACTT
>NZ_JBFUBD010000526.1:0-1637 GCF_056405935.1 Polaromonas sp. P1_E3 | reverse complement strand
ATGCAATCTGGGGACACGTGCCTTTGCTCTAGACACTGACTGCTGGTTGAACGAGTCCATTCGGACTATTGCGCGCGGCTGCAGACGCTGCAAGCGCCGGCGCGAGTTCAACGTCAACGCCGTTTTTATAGCCTTCCGGATTGCGCTGCTGCCAGTGCCAGGAATCGCGGCACATGTCGTCAATGGTGTTTGCGGCGCGCCAGCCCAACAGGCTCCCTGCCAGGGAAACATCGGCGAAGTACTGCGCCACGTCGCCGGCCCGGCGGGGCGCAAACTTGTAAGGAATCGGCCGTCCGCTTGCCCGTTCAAATGCCTGGACAACGCCGAGAACGCTGGTGCCTTCACCGGTGCCCAGGTTGACCGTAAAACTTTCGCCTTTTGCCAGCAGCGCGTTCACCGCGGCAACATGTCCTGCGGCGAGGTCGGTGACGTGCAGGTAGTCGCGTACGCCGGTTCCGTCAGGTGTGGGGTAGTCATTGCCGAACACATTGAGGAGAGCCCGTTTGCCAACGGCCACTTGCGTGACGTAGGGCATCAGGTTATTGGGAATTCCATTGGGGTCTTCGCCGATCATTCCGCTGGGATGCGCACCCACCGGATTGAAATAGCGCAACACACCGACCCGCCAGGCGGGATCCGACATGCGAAGCGACGCCAGGATGTTTTCACACATCAGCTTGGTATGTGCATAGGGGCTTTCCGGTGCGCATGGAAACTGTTCATTGATGGGGACGGTGGCAGGGTCTCCGTAGACCGTTGCGCTGGAAGAGAACACCACCGTGCGGCAGTCCGTCTCGTCCATCGCCTGCAACAAGCTCAGGAGGCCGCCGACATTGTTCTGGTAGTACATAAGAGGCCGCTGCACGCTTTCCCCCACGGCCTTGAACCCTGCAAAGTGAACGGCGGCAACGCAGCGGTAGCGTTGGAGGACTTCGCTGACAAAGCCGGTGTCCAGTACATTGCCGCGCTCGCACGGAACGGGATGGCCTGTCAGCTGCTGCAGCCGCTGCAGGACTGCCGGGTGGCTGTTGGAAAAATCGTCGAGGATCACTGGCTGATAGCCGGCATCCACCAGCGCCACAAAAGTGTGGCTTCCGATGTATCCGGCTCCGCCGGTTAACAGCACACTGGGTTTTTTCAAGGTCATTGCGTGAGGCTGCATGGCAGCGGGTTGATTGATACCGATCACGGCGCCGGAATACCACTGCTGAACATGCTTGTAACCAGGGGTTGCATGGACCAGGCGGCATCCAGACATCACCATCCCCGTCGGGGGTTAGGCATGAGTGTCTTTGACGCGTGGAGAAAGGATGTCAGCGTAAGCCGCGTATGTGCGTGGGAAGCTGTCAGGCAGGCGGCAAAGCGTTTCGAATCGTTCGGTAAGCACTTGTGAATGGCACGTCAAAAATCAGCAGTGGACGCGCTGGTGATGTGTTTTTCCGGCAGTTTGGTGCCAGCGCAAGCACGACAAAAAGTCACAAAGAATCAGCGTAAGACCCGGCCGTCGGTGACGGTGCGCTGTTCTTGCAGGCACGTTCAGTGCGGCCATAAAAAAAGCCCGGGAGAGGCCGGGCTTTATGGAGAGGCTTTGTTTACATGCCGCTGTAGTTCGGTCCACCGCCGCCTTCAGGCGTGAC
>NZ_JBFUBD010000525.1:0-1639 GCF_056405935.1 Polaromonas sp. P1_E3 | reverse complement strand
CTTCTATCTGGTCGCGGGCCCTTCACTCACCAGCGCCGACGACTGCAAGGTGCTGCGAAACTGAGCCGATCCGAGTCAAGTGAGAAAGATGGAAGTCACCACCCATCAAGTGAACTGCAAGCTGCATCCCGGATGATCATGATCTCTTTTTCAAAGCAGACCTGCCCGGTAGCTGGGTTTGCCGATTCATTTATGCCGAAATCGTTTCGTGGTGCGCCTGCGTTCAGGCTTTAGACCTCCAATGAGAAATTACGTACTGCCGGTAGCCGCTCGGCTCCTGGCGTTTATCGCGCCGTTATTCTTTGTGTACCTGTATGCACGAAGTGCGTTCGAGTACGCACGCACGCAAGAGCGCCACGGAGATACTGGCCTGTGGATCGCTATTCTTCTGGGCTTCATGACCTTCGTGATGCTCGGCGTGTTCCTGATTGATCTCGTCATCCAGATCCGGAAGAGAAGGCCTTCGGCCTATTTGACTGACGCTTTCATCGTGGTGATGCTGCTCATGCCGTTTGGCTGGTTTGCGTGCAGCTGGTTTGGGTTACACAACAGTCTTGCTTGCAGGATTCCCATGGCATTTTTCAGCCAGGTCCTAAGCTGGCTTTGATCTGTGAGGCTTTATGGCTGCCTGGCAGGCGTTTGAGTTTTGTCCAGTTGCCACCCGTTCCTTGTTCCGAATGAAATACCTATCTCGCGTCTTCCGCGTCTTTCTTATCTTTCTGGTACCGATGGTGCTGACAGCCTGCGCGTTTGGCACGGGTGAAATTGTGCAACCTGCCAGCCAGGCCGATTCACCAAGGCTTGCGTATCCGGCGAGTGCCAGGCGCCTTGAAGAGCAGGGCGTTGTCAAGTTGCGGGTGCTGGTCCTGGCGAGCGGCAACGCCGGCGAGGTGCGGCTCCGGCAAAGCTCGGGTTTTGCCACGCTGGATGCAGCTGCAGTCGAGGGCGCGAAAAAGTTCAAATTCAACCCCGCCAGAACAAAGTGGGGCCGTGCCGTGGACTCCTGGGTGGATATGCCGATCAAGTACGCTCTTGAGTAGCTGGCGGCCGGTCCTTGTTGCTCTTTACTTCCAACGTTAGTCCCACAATGAAATACTTTCTTGCATCAGTGGCGATGTTCATTTCGTTTGCGGCCTCCGCCGGCGATTGTCCAGGTGGTTCCGCATCGACTGACGGCTGTCAGAAGCTCCTCGCACCGCTCGAGAGACAACTGGCTGCAGCAGAGAAGGCGGCGGAGCTCAAACTCGCAGCATCCCTTCGTGAAAATGGCCCGGAGTACGTGACTGAAGCGGTGAAAGCGCTGCGCGAGAGCAGTCAAGCTTGGCGAAAGTTGAGAGATTCGGAATGTTGGTACCAGGCACTCAAGGACGGAATGAGCATGTCACCGGACTACGCAAGCCCTGTCGCGGCCGCCTGTAAGGTGGATCGCACGCGGGACCGTATTTTGTGGGTGGCCAAATGATGGCTAACTGGTCCTGCGGGACGGATGCACTGAGCGTCCATGCGCTTCGCGCACTTCCAGCTTATGCGCCGGTCAAGTCCAACGTCGGGCGCCTTCCGCATCGATCCAGTTGCATTTGATCGTATATGGCAACTTTGGACACCGGCCCTTTTTTTCACGGCACGAAAGCCGAATTGC
>NZ_JBFUBD010000524.1:0-1644 GCF_056405935.1 Polaromonas sp. P1_E3 | reverse complement strand
GCTCATGAGCTTGTGCACCGGGCATTTCTGGGCAACGGTGTGCAACTCCTGCAGCTGGGCGTCCGTCAAGGCCCCCTTGATCTGGAGTTTGGCGGCAAGTTTGTAGACACCCGCGCGCTCCTGGGAGTCATCTCGCTCAACCTTCGTTTTTATTTCGTCGACAGGGATGCCCTTCTTGCGGGCGTACCACATCACCGTCACGGCTTTGCAGGCGCCTAGCGCCGCGTCATACAGGTCATGGGGCAAAGGACCGGCATCGTCACCGCCTTCTGCCAGCGTAGCGTCGGTAATCAGTTCGTGGCTGCGGATTTGCAGATGCTGGGCCAGTTCCGCCGGAGGGTTGCGCCTGAGTTCAACGGTCATAACAATTCCTGTAAAAAGAAAGCTGATTTAGAAAGCTTATTCAGGGAGCGAATCTCGCGGCGACTGCAGCGACGCGCTGCCCAAAGCTGCGCGCAGTTTCCAGGTCCCCCGAAAACATCTCGCCGGCCCCGGCATCGGATGGCGACTGTGCGATGGCACCACTGTAAGACCCGAGGTAATTCGGGTCGTTGCGCTGTGCGGCCTTGCTGTTGCTGGGCAGCATGCCCTGGCTGACCCAGATGCCGCCATGTTGCATGGCCAGTGTAAAAAGGTAATTCAGCGTGGACATCTTGTCGCCATTGTTGGACGCGCTATTGGTAAAGCCGGCAAAGAGCTTGTCCTTCCAGGCCTGGGTGTACCAGGGCTTGGATGACGCATCGGCAAACTTCTTGAACTGCCAGCTCACGCTGCCCATGTAGGTAGGCGACCCCATGATGATGGCCGTGGCCGCATTGAGCGTTTCCCAGCCGCCGTCGGGCAGGTTGCCGTCGGCATCGATGGCCACCAGTTCAGCGCCTGCACCTTCGGCGACTGACTGCGCCATGCGTAGGGTATGGCCGTAGCCAGAGTGGTAAATCACGACAACTTTAGTCATTTGGTGTCTTTCACGGCAGAGGGTTGAAATCTGGAACAGGCAAACAAAAAGGCTGCAGCGTTGGGCATGAAGCCCCGCTGCAGCCCTGTAGATGGATCAGCCTTTGGTCTTGCCGTCTACGCTCCAGGCGCCGCCGCCGAAAGCCGCGACGGTGAACAGGCCGCCGGCGATGGCCATGTTCTTGAAGAACGCCATTTGTTGCGAAGGATCAACCCAGAAGGCATGGAAGATGCAGGTGATGACGACCGTGAAGAGGCCGATGCCCAGTGCCGCCCAGCGCGTCTGGAAGCCCACCGCCAGAAGAATGCCCAGGCCCAGTTCCACCGCAATGGCAATGGCGGCAGCGACTTCAGGCAGCGGTACGCCTTTGGAGGCGATGTAGCCAACCGTTCCGGCAAAGCCGGYAATCTTGCTGAAGCCGGCAGGCACAAACAGCAGGGCCAGCAGCAGGCGGCCGATCAGGGAGAGAGGGTTTTGCAGGGAATTGAGCATGATGAGTCCTTATAAATAAAGTAAACGGGGAAATGATGGAGGAAAAAAACACTCTGGGCAAGCGCCATGCGCCGGTGCGTATCCGGCGCTCGCCCTGGGTGAATGGGTTAAAGCTGCCTTCGGTGGCTGGCGTTGTCAGGGTGCGAGGTCAAACACCAGCACCTCTGCATCCTGGCCATGGGCCAGTTGCAATG
>NZ_JBFUBD010000523.1:0-1646 GCF_056405935.1 Polaromonas sp. P1_E3 | reverse complement strand
GACTTTGGTCCAGTACTCAAGCCTTGCATCGTCATCAATATCGATAATACCGCCGTACATTGTGTCGCCACCTTTCTTCTTGGGGCCGGAGATCCAGTAATGCGCTCCCGTCTCTTCCTCGATGCAGTTGTATTTGTAGCCGGACTTCGTTTTCAGAAAGCGCTTCCCGGCGTATGCGTATGAACGCGTCGAGCGCGACATCTCCACCCAGCCAATGCGGCCGGAGCCACTCAAACCACCTGCTTTGCTTTCGATGTACATGATGCGCTTCATGCTCTGGCCCTTTAATCTTGATAGCTAACGTTGACTTAAGCGGATCGCCACAGGCGGGTTCGCTTGAAAGAAGGGTTAGCCGCCACACAGGTCAGTCAAGCCCAGTTCAATTGGAACCTGGTAGTCCGCGGCAATGAGGCTGGCGCGAAAGGACTTCCGAGGATGAATCGTGAGCTTGTGATCAATGATGGCGATGCGATCGACCAGGCTTGGCGCATCATCGTAGAACTTCACTTCCGCCACTCTGCCCATCTTCGAGCGCTGCGTTTTCAGATTTGTGACTTCAACGAATACCTCGGCGGGTTGTGGATGCACGGGGACCGTTTGCTCCACGCGTACACGGTATTGCTTCGTCGCTTTGACCTTGAGGCACACTCTGAGCGCCTCGCCTTCTGACTCGACTGAGTGTCGAAGCACTTCAAGCGCCGGCGCCTCGGTTGGCGCAAGCATGTGCAGTGCTGAAAACGTTGCCTCGGTGACTGCAGCCAGTTTTCTCTCGTCCGGCAGGGAATTGAAAACTACTAAATCCATTCCGCAGAGCACGAATCGATGCCAGTGCTCCGTGGCGTATTCGGTCGCCCTGACTTCCCCATCTGGCAGAGAGGGCGTAAAGCACAGGTAGAGATGATCGGCGTGACCGATGGACATTCCGAGTTCTTCGCACTTCATCCCGACGCGCTGGCCAAGAGCTACACATGCACGTGGGAAGTCGTAGAGCTTCGACGCGTAGCCCGGCATGGGATGCTCCAGCTGAGGCGGATCGATGCTCTCGAGGTACCGAATGTCTCGCAGCGGCTTGGGTGTTTTTGGTGGTGAGCGCAGCATATTGACGTCTAACGTTGGAGATGACCAGCGGCCAGAGAACAGGAGCGCCGTAAGCGCGGACGCCCTTGGGCGCCCGTGTCGACCAGAATGTTAGAGCATGCACCTAGAAGCACGTGCCGGCCCATGAACATCCGACGAAGATGGCCGTGAATAGCACCGGTATGGCCATAGCCAATACGTAGGCCACGGCGATTGCAATTCGAACCCTGAGCGAGCACGGCATGTATTTGATCAGGCCGAACACGCCGACAAACGGAAGCAGTAGCAGTACGGCCAGGAGTATCCATTCGGCAACTGTGCCATGCAACGAGCGAAACCGGGGAAGGAGCAGCACGCATACGCCGAGCGCCATGGGGCCAAATGACACGGCTAGCGTCAGAAATTTCCAGGATGCAGCTATCGTCGGCCTCATGGACACACTAACGTTTGACTCATGCGCCCGCCGAATGCAAGTCCGCCTGAAGGTGGGTCAAGCTCACAGCCACCTTCGCACCCTCTGTGTGTACGACGTGTACTCATTACCAAATATGCGCCGCAGTACCCTCTCT
>NZ_JBFUBD010000522.1:0-1650 GCF_056405935.1 Polaromonas sp. P1_E3 | reverse complement strand
GGGCGAATCCGAAGGCGCAGGTTGCGCTCCCGCGCAAAGGGCGCATACTGCGCCTCCAGGTCCTGCACCAGTCCCGCCAGGTCCACAGGCTGCATGTTGACCCGCAACGGATTGGACTCCAGCCCTGCCAGATCAAAGAGCGAGTTGAACAGGTCGTTAACCGCCTTGGTGGAGCGGACGATCTTCGGTGCTATCTGCGTCACAAATTCAGGTTCTGCAGCGAGCCAGCCGGCATACAGGTCCAGGGCATGCACCGGCTGGCGCAGGTCATGTGCTGCGCTGGCGATAAAGCGGTTCTTGATCTCAATGGCCTCGAGGGCGGCACGGCTTTTTTCGGTCAGCGACCTGATCAGCTCGGAATTGTCGTACTGCAATTCGAGGTTGGCCCGCTGTACCTGGTGAAAGCGCTGGCCCGACACGCGAATGACCACCCAGTAAATCACGACGAGCACCACCATGCCCCAGGTGTTGAACGAAGAGGGTATGCCTTTTTCCAGCGTCAGCTGATAGAAAAACACCATCATGGTGGAAATGCCGAGGCCGTTCACGTAGCCTTTGAAGCAGGGTTGCCAGGAGGAAAAAGTGCCGACTGCAAACCCGGCCATCCCGACCAGGACGATCATGCCGAGGAACTGGTCATAGACGGGCGCCTTGAGGAAGTACACAAGCATCGAGGCGCCCCATACCATGGCGCTGAGGGGCCATGTCCAGGTGTAGCGGGCCATGAACGCACGCAACGCAGAACCGCTGACGCCTACCAGCGAACGCTGGTAGATGCGAATGACGCGGTACCGCACCAGGGTCACCACTGTTGCCGCCGCCGCCCAGATACCCAGGCTGAGCGGGTCCACATGGCGGTGAAGAATCGCCACCATGGCGACGATCAGCACCAAAGCGGAATGCAAGGCGGGCAGGGCATACCGCATAAAGGTATGGATCAGCCGCATTTCCACCCAATCCTCGCGTGGAATATCTGGCGCGCGCTGCAGAGGCCGGATCGCTGTGGGATGGTCCATGGAAAGCGAGTTTACGTCGCATCCCGGGCCGCAGCGCTATCCGCTATGCAGGCTTGTTGCGTTGCAGACTAGGTACTTACGCTCAGTTAAAACTGATGCCAGCCCAGCGCACACGGCCCAGCACCGCAAAATCCCGGTCCGTACCTTCGTAGCCCTGAATGTCGAACGGCTCATACGCCGGGTTGCAGCTGCTGACGCGCAATATTTTTCCGGGCAGGCGCTGCAGTTTTTTGACCAGCAAGGCGCCGTCCAGCCTTACCACGTGAACGCCCTCCGTCAAGGCATCGCGATCACGCAGGTCGATCAACACCGCGTCCCTGGAGTGCAGCAAAGGCTCCATGGAGGCGCCTGCCACTGTCGACATGACGATGTCGTCATGGGCGATGCCGAGGTCATAGCGGATGAAATTCGCATCAAAGGGACGCATCGCCACGACCGAACCCAGGTTGTTGAAGGCCTCCGCGCCCGGCGAAGCGCGAAGATCAAACAAGGGGGTATAGACAAAAGGGCCGGTCTCGACCGCGCGCACATTGCGGGCCACTGCCGCAACCGCGCCGGTTTCGTCAGGAGGTTCGCGGCCCAGCAGCTGTTCGGGCGTCAACCGGTATTCCCTGGCGAGCACCTCCAGCTCGAA
>NZ_JBFUBD010000521.1:0-1653 GCF_056405935.1 Polaromonas sp. P1_E3 | reverse complement strand
GTGCCTACCTGCGCAATTTCGTCTATAAATTTGCCGAGCTTCTCAGCGACAAGCTGGACCGCGCCCTGATCACCAAGGCTATGGCCGGCCGTGTGAACGACTATGAGGTTTAGGACTTAGTTCCCCCCCGAAGCGGCCTGCGGCCGCCTCCCCCTCAGGGGGCGCCGCAAGCGGCCCGGCAAAGCCGGTTCCGCGGCGGCCGCTGGTAAAGAAATTCATTTATTTCAATCATGACTACCATCCTCGAACGCACCCCCAAGCTCCAAACCAAGCTACCCGCTGTCGGCACCACCATTTTCACGGTGATGTCCACGCTGGCTGCAGAAAAAGGGGCCGTCAACCTGGGCCAGGGTTTTCCTGATTTTGAATGCGACCCGCAGCTGGTCAGCGCCGTCACGGACGCAATGACCAAGGGTCTGAACCAGTACCCGCCCATGACGGGCGTGCCGGTGTTGCGCCAGGCCATCTCGGCCAAAGTGGCCGGTTTGTATGGCCACCGCTATGACGCCGATACTGAAATAACCATCACTGCGGGTGCCACGCAGGCGATCATCACGGCGATATTGGCGGTTGTTCACCCCGGCGATGAAGTCATCGTGCTGGAGCCCTGCTACGACAGCTATGTGCCCAACATCGAACTGGCTGGCGGCGTGGTGGTGCGTGTCCCCCTGACGCCGGGCACTTTCCGGCCGGACTTCGACAAAATTTCCGCGGCCATCACATCCAGGACACGGGCGATCATCGTCAACTCGCCGCACAACCCGAGCGCCACGGTGTGGACCGAGGCCGACATGCTCACGCTGCAGGACATCCTGGCGCCCACCGACGTGCTGCTGATCAGCGACGAAGTCTATGAACACATGGTGTYCGATGCGGCCCAGGGGCGCGTCCATCAAAGCGCGGCCCGTTTTCCGGGACTTGCCGCGCGTGCTTTCATCGTCAGCAGCTTTGGCAAGACCTACCACGTCACCGGCTGGAAGGTCGGCTACGTGGCCGCACCCGCAGCACTGACCACCGAATTCCGCAAGGTGCACCAGTTCAACGTGTTCACCGTGAATACGCCGGTGCAATACGGGCTGGCTGCTTATATGGCCGATGCCAAGCCCTACCTGGACCTGCCGGCTTTCTACCAGCGCAAGCGCGACCTGTTTCGCGAAGGCCTGGCCAAAACCCGCTTCAAGCTGCTGCCCAGCGAAGGCAGTTACTTCCAGTGCGTGGACATCTCCGACGTGAGCGACCTGGACGAAGCCGGGTTCTGCAAATGGCTGACCACGGAAATAGGCGTGGCAGCCATTCCGCTGTCGGCGTTTTACGGTAGCGGCTTTGACCAGCGTGTGGTGCGGTTCTGTTTTGCCAAAAAAGACGAAACATTGAACACGGCCCTGCAGCGGCTGGCCAAACTGTAAGCACGGCAAGCCACCGGGTAATTCAGGACTGTCAGTATTTGCCGACGGCTGGACAGGCGTTCATCCTGCTTGTTTGTGCCTCGAGCCGGGAAACAATCACTTCACATAACAAGGAGTGCTTCAAATGTCCCTATCCCTCATTTTGCTGATCGTTCTTATTCTTATCCTCGTCGGCGCATTGCCAACGTGGGGCCACAGCCGTAGCTGGGGCTATGGACCCAGTGGTGGTATTGGCCTGGTGGTGTTG
>NZ_JBFUBD010000520.1:0-1654 GCF_056405935.1 Polaromonas sp. P1_E3 | reverse complement strand
CCCTAGCATGCTGCACTGGCCCCATGGCTGAGCTTACGCAATGTGCATCCAGGTCAAATAGCGCTTGAGGCTAGGCTCGCCCTTTGATGGTTTCTTGAGTGCCAGTCACCCCAAGGTCGGCTGTCAGTCCTATGAAATTGAGCCTGTTCATGAGATTGTCGACGCCCCAGGCGGTGCACCAGCAGATCCATGCCGTCCATAAGGTATGGCTCATGAAATGCGCGCCGCGCAGCTGCTGCGCGAATCCCAGAACCACGCCGGCGGTGATTGCACCGACAAGCCATTTTTTCGCAGCAATTTTGTCGCTGCCGCTGAAAACGAAGTAACCACCTAAGAAGGCAAACCCGGATGACGCGTGCCCTGCGGGGAAGCACCCTCCACTACCACCGTCGTGCTGAAAAAGGTGGGCCCAATGTGAGGCGTAATGCGCCACGCCGCCGAAATCGGATAAGGCGTAAGGGCAGCTGGTGGTGCTCATCAACTTCAACGAGCTGACCGTCATAACTGCCAGCAAAGTCGTGGAGGCGAACTGCAGGCGCTTAGTGAATTCAAGCCGCTTGAGGCCACCGAGTGGAAACCACACCCCCAGGCACAGCAGTAAAGCGAGGCACCAGGCCACCCGTCGAGCGCCGTCGTGCAAGATCACGGTGAGGAACCAGTTATCTTGCAAAGGAAAACCGGCAAGGCCGCCGAACCAGTGCGCCATCGGCAGATCGAACCCCGATGCGTCCCACGCCAGAAAAATGATGGCCGTGGCAACCGTGATCGCCGCAAACCATTTTTGGGAAGAATTTTGCATGGCGTGGAGCTTCGGTGTCGCGTCTTAAATCCTCCTTAACGATTTGGTGACGCTGCGAATTTTGACAAAAAGGCCCAGGAAAAAGTCGCCTAATACTTAACGCATTCTTAAGGCGTCGTTAAACCCCTGTGCGCAGGTGCAGACGGGCTACGTGCCTTTGTTTTCCACGCGGGTCTGGCGGACAATGCTGCATGCGCGTATTAGTTGTCGAGGATGATGAAGGCATCGCCAAAGGGCTTGAAAGTCATCTGAAGCAGTTGGGCTGGGCTATCGATATCGCTAGCGGAGTTGAATCGGCCTGGACCTCGCTAAAGGTCGAACCCTTTGATCTGGTCCTGCTCGATCTCGGCCTTGAGGATGGCGACGGCTCGGAAGTGCTTAAGCGTCTGCGCTTGGCTCCCGCAGGCTCCTTTCCCGATGCCGGTACGCCAACGCTGATCATGACCGCGCGTGACCAGGTTGCCGCACGGATTGAGTGCCTGGATATGGGCGCCGACGATTACGTGACGAAGCCCTTTAATCCCGATGAATTGGCCGCGCGCATGCGCGCGCTTCGGCGAAGGGCWGTCGGACGCGCCCAAGCTACGATTACGGCCGGCGCCTTAGTAATCAACCCGGCCACGCGGGCCGTGCACCTGAACGGCAAACCGGTTGAGCTGGCCCCGCGGGAGTTCGGTGTCTTGCTGGCTTTAGTGGAGGTTAGGCCCCGCGTACTGTCACGGCTGCAGATCGAGGCCCGGCTCTACAGTTGGGACAATGCGCTCGACAGCAATGCCGTGGAGGTGCATGTGCATCACCTGAGAAAGAAGCTGGGTGAAGGCGTGATACGCACACTGCGCGGCGTCGGTTATTTCG
>NZ_JBFUBD010000519.1:0-1654 GCF_056405935.1 Polaromonas sp. P1_E3 | reverse complement strand
TTCAATGACTCCACAGGCAGGCTGCGTGGAATGGAGCGTGCTAGGATATTTGGAGAATTTGGCCTCAACTCTGTAAAGGGACGGGGTGGCATTGAGAGGTGGCTCGCTTTTGCATGCAACAAGGAAGAACTCCGCAGTCTAAATGCGGCTACCTGCAAAACCCTTTCGGAATTTATTGAAGCTTCGCCTGGAGTATTCGGTCCTTCAGTAGCCAACTGAAGGCAGTCTATGTTGAATTCTTGTTAAGTTTCGCGTTGCTGTGACCCACCTTCTTCGCAGTCGCTTGACCCCATCAAAACCCTGAAATGTGGATCGCCAGTCCTGCGCAAAAGAGCATCCCCAGTGGCTCAGCGCTCGATGGAAAAACGGATCAAACAAGCGCGAAAATCCACAACAGTCTGCCCGGCAGGAGGCGCAGTAAAACCCACCAATGTCCCGTCAAATTGAGCACTTCGCACTACATGAGCTTGCATACATCGAGTAACCAATTTCATGCGATGTCGTGTCAAAAGACGTAGTAACCAATTTTCAAATTTGTTAAAAATGATGCCTCTTTGATGCCTCTTTGATGCCTCTTTGATGCCTCTTTGATGCCTCTTTTTTTTAATCCTATTTGATGACTAATCACCTTTCACTGGACTTGCTGCGGACTGTCGCCGAGAAGCAACTGGCGTCCAAAAAGTCCTTGATTCCCGCTCCAGATGACACTGACCGGCTAAAACTGATTCATGAACTGCAGGTTCATCAGATTGAACTTCAGATCCAGACAGAAGTGCTTCAGGAAACCCTGGCGCGCGCGGATGCGCTCCGGGCCAAATACCAGGATCTCTTTGAGCTTGCGCCGGTCGGGTACCTGACGCTTTCAAAGAGGGGCACTATTTTTGAAGCAAACAAGTGTGCGGCGGCGCTGTTGAATCAAAAACCACAAGCGCTTGTCGGCAGGAAGCTGCGCGAGTTCGTCAAGGAAGACTCCATTGCGAGCGTTGATAATTTTCTTGCTGCTGCAGCAAAAAGCACGGCTGACATATCCTTGCGCGAAATTGCATTGCTTCCGTCCAAACCGTTCCCGCGATTTGTCAACATGCAGGCCCACGCCATAGCGAATGGTGCCGGCGGAGAGGAAAAAATCCGGCTGGCCATGATGGATGTCTCTGCGTTGAAGGCAGCCACTGACGACATCGTTCAGGCGCTAGACAAGGCCTCGGGCTTTGGGGCGCTTGAGTAATGCCCCTCGCGCCGCGTATGAGTTAGCCCGTCAGTCAGCTGAGCTCAATTGTTCTGCGGTTTCGGCGCAGTTCGCGGGATTCAGTTCACGCCTGAAAACCCGTGTCCCCGCGGTCCAGAGGATCAACCTCAACGTCATAAATCTGGGTGATTTTCCAGCGCGAGCCYTCATAAGCCGCCTGGCCGAGCACTTTCACCTGGAAAGAGCTGCGTTGCTTTTGCGCCTGAAGTGTTATTTCGCAAAAGAAGTCGAGTTTGGCAGGGCCGTCAGGCAACGCTCCCAGGAGTTGGTAGCCAGCCCGATCGAATCTGTCCTGTTTCCCGCCCTGCAGTAATTTTTCAACCTCAGGCGTGCCGACAACGACAGTGGTGATGTGGTCAATCAATCCATCGATCACCACCTGCGGGTTTAACTTCATGTGTCTATAAG
>NZ_JBFUBD010000518.1:0-1655 GCF_056405935.1 Polaromonas sp. P1_E3 | reverse complement strand
GCGGCTCCCTGCCCCTTGCACGAGAAAAGGGGCCGCTGCGCCCGCAGCTCCGGCGTGGTCTTCCATCCTTACCCACAAGCCTTTCTGCAAGCAACGCTTTGGGACTTAACTGATATGGCACGTACCCTCATCAACGCTCCCTCCACCGCCAAACGCGGCGAAGTTATCGAGATACGCGCGACCATAGGCCACCCGATGGAAACCGGTTTTCGCGCCGGCGAGGACGGCAAGGTCCTGCCGCGCAACATCATCCGGGCCTTCAGCTGCCGCTACAACGGCGAGCTGGTTTTCAGCGCCGAGCTGTTTTCGGCCGTCTCGGCCAACCCCTACCTTGCCTTCCACACTGTGGCCACCGACAGCGGCACACTGGTGCTTCGCTGGGAAGGCGACAACGGTTTTGCGCAGACTGAAAGCATCAACCTGGCCGTCACGGCATGACGCGCATCCTCGCGGGCCTTTTGTTCTTGCTGCTCGCATGCCATGCCGGCGCGCAGACCACGCCGCCAAAAGACCTTCGCCGTTCAGGCTTTGAGGACATGGGAGCGTCCACCCAGACCATGCAAAAAGACGATGCACTGAATCCCGGCATGTTATGGGTCAAGGATGGCGAAGCGCTGTGGAAGCAGCCAACTGGTGCCAGCAACAAGGCGTGTATCGGCTGCCATTCAACGCCGGACAGCATGCGCGGCGTTTCGGCGCGGTACCCGGCGTTTGACACCCGGCTCGGCCGGCCCATTACCTTGAGCCAGCGCATCAACCAGTGCCGCCAGCATCACCAGCAGGCCGCGCCACTTCGTCCGGAGAGCCAGGATCTGCTGAGCCTGGAAAGCTATGTGGCGCTGCAGTCGCGCGGCTTGCCGGTATCGCCGCCCGACGATGCCCGGCTGGAGCCTTTCCGCCAGCGCGGGCAGCAGCTTTTCACACAACGCATGGGCCAGCTGAATCTTTCGTGCGCGCAATGCCATGACGGTTTGGCCGGCAGGCGTCTGGCCAGCAGCGTGATTCCCGAGGCACATCCCACGGGCTACCCGGTTTACCGACTCGAATGGCAGACGCTGGGCTCGCTGCAGCGCCGCATCCGCGGCTGCATGAGCGGGGTGCGTGCCGAGCCGTTTGCCTATGGCGCGCAGGAACTGGTGGAACTAGAGCTTTACCTAAATGCCCGCGCCAAAGGCATGGCGATGGAGACACCGGGCGTGCGCCCGTGAGCTGAGTGGCTGCCGGCGAATGCTATTAATTACATAGCTAACCGTCAATATCCACCAAGGGCTGCGGCACTTTTTTACCAATAATTCAATCCGGCCCGCTTGTTCGGATCAGCGCTACCTTTCCTTGGCACGAACGCTGACAAGGTAAACGCATGGGCTTTTGTGGCGCCTGTTCCCCGCGAGGCTTATGCCACGTCCCGGCTGCCGGCGGGGAGAGGGAGCCGCCTTCCGATTCCCCGCGCCGGGCTCAACGAACACACAGCCGCAAAGCGCGAATGCCTGAACAGTCGAATTGGCACACAAGTTGCTGATCGCCAGATGCATCAGCCGCTTCCCGCTTTCAATCCTGTTGATGGTTGCCAATGCAGCCTTCAGCCCTTCAGGAGCATTCCATGAAACGTCGTCACGTCCTGGCCGCCGGCATCTCTGCCCTGACTGCACCAGCAT
>NZ_JBFUBD010000517.1:0-1658 GCF_056405935.1 Polaromonas sp. P1_E3 | reverse complement strand
AGCAGACGGAGCCGCCACGGCCGCGCTCGTCACGTTTGACGGCGATCTGCCAGGCGCCGGTGTCGGCCGGGTCGCTGCACAGCGAATAGTTGCGCCGCACGCCGTTTGGCACTTCAACCGTCAGGTGCGAACCGGGCGTGAAGGTGGGCAGGGGATCGCCTTCCGGGTGGCGCAATTCAAAGAGGCAAATGCCTTGCGCAACCGCTTCCTTCCGGACCACCTGCAGTTTAAAAAAATCCGGCTCTATGGCGGCTGCGGCAGGGTTGCCTGCTGCGACGCTAGGGTTAACGCTCATCGTTGTCTCCGCTTGGTGATTGACAAATGTCAAAAGCCCGATATTCTTAGTGTGCTAAGAATAATCGGCTTGCCCCGGATTTGCAAGCTGCTTTTAATGTCATTGCCAGGCCCCGGTGCCTGCTGCTGAATGAAGGAATATCTGCGATGTTGACCGCTGAAGAAAATGACCTGTTGTGCCGCGTGGAGGGCCAAGCCCCCATGGGCCAGTTGATGCGCCGCCACTGGACGCCGGTATGCCTGATCGAAGAAGTCAGCGAGCCCGACGGTGCGCCCGTCAAGGCACGTGTATTTGGGGAAGACCTGGTGGTGTTTCGCGATACCAAAGGCCGCGTCGGCGTGATGGACGAATACTGCCCGCACCGGCGCGTGTCGCTGGTGTTCGGCCGCAACGAAGACTGCGGCCTGCGCTGCCTTTATCACGGCTGGAAAATGGACGTGGAAGGCAATGTGCTGGAGATTGTCTCCGAGCCCGCAGCCAGCGGCATGGCGCAAAAAGTCAAACACCTGGCTTATCCGGTGAAGGAGTGGGGCGGTTTTGTCTGGGCCTACATGGGCCCGAAGGAAACCCAGCCCGAGTTCCTGCCGCCGGCCTGGGCGCCCACGGCCGACACGAAAGTAACGATTGCCAAGGCACTGATTCCCTGCAACTGGGCGCAAATTCTTGAAGGCGCGATCGACTCGGCCCATAGCTCCAGCCTGCATTCTTCAGACATGGTGCCGGCGCGCGTGGAAGGCGCTGAGGCGACCGACACCAACTGGCTGCGGCCCTCTACCGACAAGGCGCCGCGCATGCAGGTGGAGCGCGGCACCTACGGCTTTCGCTATGCGGCCATACGCCGCCCCATCAAGAATGCAGCGGCCAACGACTACATCCGCTCGACGGTGTTTGTGGCACCTGCCACGGCGCTGATCCCGCCCAACAACCTGTACAACGTCGCCAACATCAACGTGCCGATGGACGACACCAACACCGCTTTCTATTTCATCGCCTGGGGCCATCCGTCGCAGACACCCGGCACCGACACGTGGCGCAAGTTCCTCGGCCAGCAGGTCGGCCCCGACCTGGACGACAAATACCAGCCGCTGCGCAACCGTGCCAACCACTTCTGGCAGGACCGCGAAGCCATGAAGGCCGGCAACTTCACCGGCATCACCGGTTTTCCCAACCAGGACATCGCGATGTGGGTGACCATGGGGCCCATCGCCGACCGCACACACGAGCGCCTGGGTGCCAGCGACATGGCGGTGGTGGAGTTTCGCAAGCAGATGCTGGAGGCGGTGCGGGTTTTCCAGGCGGGGGAAGTCGCCATCGGTACGGGCCAGTTGCGCATTCCGCCCAGCGTCGTCGCTTTCCAGGCCAT
>NZ_JBFUBD010000516.1:0-1658 GCF_056405935.1 Polaromonas sp. P1_E3 | reverse complement strand
CTCGGCCATGGTGCGTGCGCTGGAGAAGCTGGCCAACTTCGAGATCGGCCAGCAAGCCGGGTGACCGGTGTCGCTAGCCTGGGTTCAGGCCAGCCAGCTTCGCGCATTTTCCGGGGTCAGTTAACCCATGATCGCTTCATGGCACAAGAGTCGGCATTCGCATCCGTATCCAACAAAAGCGCTGGCATTGACGCAGCCCAACGATCCGGCTTGCTGACCTGCAAATCCAGTCCCTGACTGGCTGTTTTGATTGATACGCAGGTGCCAGCCGGTCTGACGCCTCTTTTTCCCGGTGCGAAGCATCAAGCCCCGGTTTCATCTATTCATAAACGATAGTTAATCATTTATATGAAATACTTTAACTATCATTAATCATTCGTTTTTTTTAAAGTGAGTCCAAGCCCGATGCATTGCGCATCGGAAAGTGCCCAAGAGCATCCCACCGATCAAAGGAGACCCTCATGCTCAACACATCGCTTGACAGTACTGCCGCCGACCGGGTCGA
This sequence comes from Polaromonas sp. P1_E3, assembly GCF_056405935.1. NCBI lineage: Bacteria > Pseudomonadati > Pseudomonadota > Betaproteobacteria > Burkholderiales > Comamonadaceae > Polaromonas > Polaromonas sp. P1_E3. The sequence goes on along the minus strand of NZ_JBFUBD010000516.1, from coordinate 1,153 downwards.
CCAGACCCGCCATGCCTACAACGCCGCCTTCGAAGAGCTCGGCTTGACCTGGCACTGGGACGCCACCACGTATGCCCGGTTGCAGGCCCAAGGCCGCGACACTGTGCGCACCTATCTGCAAACAGAGCAATCACACCTGCTACGGGCCTACGAAGCTGATTTCCTGGTTGAAGCCATCGAGGCGGCGCGAGCCCGCTGCCATGCCAGCATGGCAGCCAACCGGGCAAGTCCTGCACCTTATGCCGGCTGGTCCACCCAGTCGCTCATGCCCGCCAGCAACCGGGCGCCACAAAACACCACACCAGCACCCCGGTTCACGCCGAGCGCGCTGTACACGTGAAGGCCCGCAATGTCTAACCGCTGGCTGCGTTTCAAGAACGGCAACACCCTCGGATTCGGGACCCTGGAGGGAGACCGCGTAAAAGTTTTCCAGGGAGACATGTTCACGGGCGCAACACCCACGGGCCAGGTATTGTTGCTGGCCGATGTCGAGCTGATGATGCCGGTGCAGCCAAGCAAAGTTATTGCGTTGTGGAACAATTTTCATGCTCTGGGCCAGAAGCTCAATCTGGCAACCCCGGCCGAGCCGCTCTACCTGATCAAGTCCCCTAATTCCTACCTGGCGCCGAACGGAACCATCCGTAAACCTCCTTGTGACGGCAAAGTGGTTTTCGAAGGAGAACTGGGCATAGTGATCGGCAAAACCTGCAAGCAGGTTCCTGAGCATCAGGCAATGGACCATGTGTTCGGCTACACGTGTGCCAACGACGTGACGGTCGCGGACATCCTGAATCGTGACGCTTCATTCGCCCAGTGGGTGCGCGCAAAGGGACTGGATACTTTCTGCCCTTTCGGTCCGGTCGTGGCCACAGGCCTTGATCCGGAAAAGCTGGTGGTCAAAACCATACTCAACGGGGAAACCCGTCAGGACTACCCTGTCAGTGACATGCGCTTTTCAGTGCGACAACTGGTGAGCCTGATATCCCAGGACATGACGCTTCATGCGGGCGATATCATCTTGTGCGGTACGTCAATCGGCGTGGGATCCATGAAACCGGGAAGCACGGTCGAGGTGGAGATTGCCGGCATCGGCAGGCTCAGCAACCGATTCGAATAACGTTTTTTGCCAGGAGTGTGGTGTGAAGATTGCGAT
>NZ_JBFUBD010000515.1:0-1661 GCF_056405935.1 Polaromonas sp. P1_E3 | reverse complement strand
GATTGACTGGATAGGGTCCGGGCCGACGGGCTTGTTCAGCGACTTGCCGTGCTCGGAAGCAGGCCACAGGCCGCGCGGACGCATCAGCATGACGCTGATCATGGCCAGTGCAATCAGCAGCTGGCGCAGGATGGCGGAGTCGAGCCGGCCATCGGTCATGGCCTGCAGCGGGCCGGCCACATGGCGCAGCACTTCGGGCAGCGCGGCCAGCAGCAAGGCACCCAGGATGACGCCAGGCAAATGGCCGATACCGCCCAGCACCACCATGGCCACAATCATCACCGACTCCATCAGGCTGAAGGACTCGGGAGACACAAAACCCTGGAAGGCGGCAAACATGGAGCCCGACACACCGCCGAAGGTGGCGCCCATGCCGAAGGCCAGCAACTTCAGGTTGCGGGTGTTGATGCCCATGGCCTTGGCTGCGATTTCGTCTTCGCGGATAGCCATCCAGGCGCGGCCGATGCGGGAATTTTCCAGGCGGTGGCAAACCACGACCGAGACGATCACGAGCACCAGGAAAAGGTAGTAGTACATCGACACCGAGTTGACCTCGAAGCCGAAAAACTCGTGCGGCTTGCCCAGGTCAAAACCGAAGAACTTCATCGAGTCGATCTGGCTGATGCCCTTGGGGCCGTTGGTCAGATTGATGGGGCGGTCCAGGTTGTTCAGGAACACGCGGATGATTTCACCGAAACCCAGTGTGACGATGGCGAGGTAGTCGCCGCGCAGCTTGAGGGTTGGCGCTCCCAGCAGCACGCCGAAAAAGCCCGCCAGCGCCGCGGCCATCGGGATGATGGCCCAGATCGGCAGGTGCAGCCCGTTCGGGAATTGCGCCGCGATCCAGGGGAACGCATCGGCCAGATGGGGCGAGCCGAGCAGCGCGAACAGGTAGGCACCCACCGCGAAGAAGGCGACATAACCCAGGTCGAGCAGGCCGGCATAGCCGACCACAATGTTCAGGCCCAGCGCCAGCAACACATACAGCAGCGCCATGTCAACAATGCGCACCCAGGCGTTGCCGCCCTGCTGCAGGATCAAGGGCAGCACCAGCAGCGCCGCCGCGACGACCAGGAAGGTAATGAGTTTTTTCGATTTGTCGGAAGTCATGAGGGTTCTCCTTGTGTACCGGATGGACGCGGCGTCACGCCCGGTCCGCTACACGCTCACCCAGCAGGCCGGAAGGCCGCAGCGTGAGCACAAAAATCAGCACGATGAACGCAAAGATGTCGGAATACTGGCTGCCCAGCACCCCGCCCGTCAACGGGCCGATGTACCCGGCGCCGATGGATTCAATGAGGCCCAGCAATATGCCGCCCAGCACCGCACCGCCGAGGTTGCCAATGCCGCCGAAGACAGCCGCGGTGAAGGCTTTGAGTCCGGGCAAAAAGCCCATGGTGTGCTGCACCGTGCCGTAATTGGAGGCATACATCACGCCGGCCAGCGCGGCGAGGATGGCACCGATGATGAAGGTGGCCGAGATGACGGTGTCGGGTCGCACACCCATCAGCGCTGCAACGCGGGGGTTCTCGGCGGTAGCCCGCATGGCACGGCCGAGCTTGGTGTAATGAACCAGCCACATCAGCACGGAAAGGGAGACAACGGTGGCGCCCAGGATGAAAAGCTGGGTCACGGTGATGACGGCGCCGCCGACCTGGAAA
>NZ_JBFUBD010000514.1:0-1675 GCF_056405935.1 Polaromonas sp. P1_E3 | reverse complement strand
GCGGCCGACCCAATAAGGGTCGGGCAGGGCCTGCGGCCGCAAGCGTGTGTAAAAGTCGCCGCCGAGTTGCGCGAAGCTGTTGTGCCAGGCCAGCGTGGTGCCGGCAGCAGGGCTTGCATTGCCGGTAGCGGAAAGGTTTGCGGAGGTCATCGGCAAATTGTCCCCTACCTGACATGAACCCGTGGATTCACGGGCAATCCCGCATGACCGTCATGGTGCGCTGCGGCATGATGGCCGCTTGCCGAACACTATTCAACCAATGGAGACTTTTCGATGCTTGGGTTAATGCAAAGCCAGCCGCTGCTGATTTCCGGCCTGATCGAATTTGCAGAACGCCATCATGGCGACGCTGAAATCGTCTCGCGCCGCGTAGAAGGCGACCTGCATCGCTACACCTACAAAGATGTTGCCCGTCGGGCGCGCCAGGTGGCCAATGCGCTGGATGGACTGGAGCTGGCATTCAGTGACCGCGTTGCGACGCTGGCCTGGAACGGCTACCGCCACCTCGAGCTTTATTACGGCGTGAGCGGCTCAGGCCGGGTGCTGCACACCATCAACCCGCGCCTGCACCCGGACCAGATCGCCTGGATCGCCAACCACGCCGAAGACCAGGTACTGTGCTTTGACCTGAGCTTTCTGCCGCTGGTGCAAGCCGTGCATGCCCGCTGCCCGACCATCAAGCACTACATTGCGCTGTGCGATGCCGACAAGCTGCCGGCCGATTCCGGCGTACCCAACCTGCAGAGCTACGAAAGCTGGGTAGGCGCGCAAACCAGCAATTACGGCTGGCCCAGTTTTGACGAGAACACGGCTTCCAGCATGTGCTACACCAGCGGCACCACGGGCAACCCCAAGGCCGCGCTCTACAGCCACCGCTCCAGCACGCTGCACGCGTATGCGGCCGCGCTACCCGATGTGATGTGCATCTCGGCGCGCGACGCCATCCTGCCGGTGGTGCCCATGTTCCACGTCAACGCCTGGGGCATTCCTTATTCGGCCGCACTCACCGGCGCCAAGCTGGTGTTTCCGGGCCCGGCCCTTGATGGCAAGTCGATTTACGAGTTGATTGAGGCCGAGAAAGTCACCTACGCGGCCGGCGTGCCCACGGTGTGGCAGATGCTGCTGACCCACATGAAGCCCGCGGGCTTGAAGTTCTCCACGCTCAAGCGCACGGTCATCGGCGGCTCGGCCTGCCCGCCGGCCATGATCAATGCCTTCCGTGAGGACTACGGTGTGGAGGTGCTGCATGCCTGGGGCATGACCGAGATGAGCCCGCTGGGCACGCTGTGCACGCTCAAGAACAAGCACGACGCGCTGCCGGAAGCGGAAAAAATGAAGATACGCCTCAAGCAGGGGCGCGCCCTCTACGGCGTCGACATGAAGATCGTCGATGCCGAGGGCAAGGAACTGCCCTGGGACGGCAAGGTCTTCGGCGACCTTTACGTCAAGGGGCCATGGGTTGTGCGCGAATACTTCAAGGGCGAGGGCGGCGACCCGCTGGTGGACGGCTGGTTCCCCACAGGTGACGTCGGCACCATTGACCCCGACGGCTACCTGCAGATCACGGACCGCAGCAAGGACGTCATCAAGTCGGGCGGCGAATGGATCAGTTCCATCGATGTCGAGAACATTGCCGTGGCGCATCCTGCCGTGGCCATGGCCGCCTGCATAGGTG
>NZ_JBFUBD010000513.1:0-1690 GCF_056405935.1 Polaromonas sp. P1_E3 | reverse complement strand
CCGCCCTGCTCTCCCCCGACGCGCTTGACGCGCCCGCCCGCTCGCCCTCGAAAGTTGCACGCAAAACGGAAAGTGCTGAATCTGCCCAGAAACCCCCGGTGATGGACCTGTTTGACAGCCGCGCGGCAGGGGATGGCGGCCAGCATCCGTCAGCTTTCCAAGGAAAAGAACCTGCCAGCCCTTCAAGGACGGGCGCAAGCAGCTATAAAAAAGAGAGCATTCCGCTGCCACAGCCAGTCGTCAAGCCCAAGAAGGCCAAGCGGACCGGCCCCACCAAACTGTTTGTGCTCGACACCAACGTGCTGATGCACGACCCGATGTGCCTGTTCCGCTTTGAGGAGCACGACATCTTCCTGCCCATGATCGTTCTGGAAGAGCTCGACGGCCACAAAAAAGGCATGACCGAGGTGGCGCGCAATGCCCGCCAGACCAGCCGCACACTGGACGCACTGGCCGGTGCCCAAGGCGCCGATATCGCCAAGGGGCTGAAGCTGGACACCACCGGCCACCCGGAAGCCGGCGGTTGCCTGTTCTTCCAGACCAAGCCGCTGGATTACACGCTGCCCATGAGCCTGCCGCAAGGCAAGGCTGACAACCAGATCCTGGGTGTGGTGGAGGCCCTTCGAAAGGAATATGCGCCACGCGAGGTGGTTCTGGTGTCCAAAGACATCAACATGCGCGTCAAGGCGCGCGCCTTGGGCCTGGCCACCGACGACTACCAGAACGACAAGACCCTGGAGGACGGCGACCTGCTGTATTCGGGCTCGCTGGCTCTGCCGGCAGACTTCTGGACACGCCAGAGCAAGACCATTGAGAGCTGGCAGCAGGGCAGCCACACCTTCTACCGCATCACAGGGCCCGTTGTGGGCAGCCTGCTGATCAATCAGTTCGTGTTCTTTGAAGCCCCTGGCGAGCCGCCCCTGTATGCCCGCGTGACCGAAATCCGGGCCAAAACCGCTGTGCTGAAAACGCTGAAAGACTACAACCACCTCAAAAATGCGGTCTGGGGCGTCACCACGCGCAACCGCGAGCAGAACTTTGCGATGAACCTGCTGATGGACCCGGAAGTGGACTTCGTCACGCTGGCCGGCACGGCAGGCACCGGCAAGACGCTGATGGCGCTGGCTTCGGGCCTGACGCAGGTGCTGGACGACCGCCGCTACACCGAAATCATCATGACCCGGGCCACGGTAAGCGTGGGCGAGGACATCGGTTTTCTGCCGGGCACCGAAGAGGAAAAGATGGGCCCCTGGATGGGTGCGCTGGACGACAACCTGGAAGTCCTGGGCAAGACCGACAGTGGCTCGGGCGAATGGGGCCGCGCCGCCACCAATGAGCTGATCCGCTCGCGCATCAAGGTCAAAAGCATGAACTTCATGCGCGGCCGCACCTTCCTGAACAAGTACGTCATCATCGACGAAGCGCAAAACCTGACGCCCAAGCAGATGAAGACACTGATCACGCGGGCCGGCCCGGGCACCAAGATCATCTGCATGGGCAACCTCGCGCAGATCGACACGCCGTACCTGACCGAAGGGTCCTCAGGCATGACCTTTGCCGTCGACCGTTTCAAGGGCTGGCCGCACGGTGGGCACATCACGCTGGCGCGCGGCGAACGCTCGCGCCTGGCTGATTTCGCGAGCGAAGTGCTTTAGACCGCTGAAAAACGGCGCTGATCGGCGCCGCAATA
>NZ_JBFUBD010000512.1:0-1692 GCF_056405935.1 Polaromonas sp. P1_E3 | reverse complement strand
GACCAGTCCTTGCTGGTCGCGTGCGCGGGACCCGGCGACGGTATAGGTGCCGGCCTGAACCACGCCGGAAAATTCGTGCTTTTCGTAGCGATAGCTGGCGCCGGCGTTGAGATCAACCTGGCCTGTGTTGAAGTCGTTGTACTTGGCATTGATGCGCGAATTGCCGCTTGCGTTGGCGATCAACGACCAGCGCGGATCGACGACGTAGCGGGCTGACAAGCCGCCGCCCAGCGTCATGAAGGCATCCTTGGTCTCAACACCCGAAGCATTGAGGGTGAAAATTGCGCCGCCAAAAAGCGGAACCGCGACATTGGGATTGCCGGGGCCGCTGTTGACATTGGTGTCGTAGCCAACACTGGCCTCGAGGTAGGGTTTGACGGATGAACGGGCAGCTTCTTCCGTACGGTCGATGGCCTGCAGGAACTGGTCAATGGTGGCGGCCGCTTCCGCCGGGATGTTGTCCTGCTTGGTTTCCAGCAGTACCTTGCGCGAGCCAGCGTTGTCTCCGACGGCAAACAGGGCCCGGCCAAGCTCCGCGCGTGCGCGGGAGTTGGCCGGCTGCACCGCCAGCACGCGTTCGAGCGCGAATATGGCGCGGGTGAATTGTCCTGTGTCGTTAGCGGCGATACCCAGCACCGTGTCAAAGTCCGGGTCGCCCGCGCGTGCGGTCTCCTGCGGCTCAAGCAGATCAAAGGCTTTTTGTGGCTGGCTCTGGTCGAGCAGGGCGCGTGCTTCACCGACCAGGGCATCGACTTCCGCATGCGCCGCGGTGGCCACCATGACGGCAAGAAAAATGCCCGTGCTTTTGAGGAAAAATATATTTTTTGAAAACATAAGTATTGGTTTTTACCGCCCCGGGGTAACAACTCGTAAGTAACAAAAGTTTTATATCACGGCAAGGGGTCTTTCACCGCTTTATTACACCTGTGACGCCCTTCGAAAGTGCATGGAGGCAACACCTTTTGGCCRTTTTGCGGTCCGGCTGGTGATATTTACGTTTTTGCGATGCGTGCATAGGGTATTTACGGGTTTTTGGAGACAGCTTCATGTTTAATATCAGTAATTACTTATATTAAGAAAAAATCGCTATGAACGAGATGATCCAGACCAGCGCGCAAGTCGAAAGGGGCCGTGTGTTCGAGCTTGCGGCCGAGCTGTTTGCCGTACTTGCAACGCCGATGCGCCTGCGCGTCCTGAGCGCTTTGTGCGAACGTGAAAAATCGGTGAACGAGTTGCTGGCAGAAATCGACACGACCCAGCCCAACCTGTCGCAGCATCTGGCCGTGCTGTACCGCACCGGTGTGCTGGCCAAGCGCAAGGAAGGCACCCAGGTGATTTACCGCGTGCAGAGCGAAAAAGCCGTAGCGCTGTGCCGCAGCGTCTGCACCCAGATCGCCATTGAGCTGGATGAGCCGGGCGGATTGTCACCGGCCGAAAGCCTGTCGCCGCGATCCGCCTCCCACGACGCCTGAACCGAAAGAACGCCTTTTATGCTGAGCCGTTTTATACAGCGCGCACCCGAGAATTTTCTCTCAGGGGCGCAAATAGCGGATGTGCGAGCCGGGCGCCGCGGTTTTCTGGCCAGCGCGTTTGCGGCTGCATCGGCCGGGGTGGCGGCGGTGGGCCAGGCACGGGCTGCGACTCCGGAAGGCGATGCCAATATCCTGAATCTTCCTGCCCATAGCAAGGGCC
>NZ_JBFUBD010000511.1:0-1701 GCF_056405935.1 Polaromonas sp. P1_E3 | reverse complement strand
GGTGGGGCCGCACATTGCCCGCATGCTGATCGGTGAGGACCAGCGGTTTTTCCTGCCGGCATCGCTCCTGACGGGAGCCCTGGTGCTTTCGCTCAGCTCCGTGGTGAGCAAGACGCTCATACCGGGCGCGATTTTCCCCATCGGCGTGGTGACCTCGCTGATCGGCGTGCCCTTTTTCATCTCACTCATCCTTGGCAGCAAGAAAAACACATGGTGATATTAAGGCTGGAAGGCGTCAGTGCCGGTTACGGCGCGCGCCAGATTATTTCTGACATCAGCACCCCCTCCTTTCATGGTGGTGAGGTGGTTGCGGTTGTCGGCCCCAATGCGGCGGGAAAGTCCACGCTCTTCAAGCGGGTAGCGGGCCTTCTCAGAGGCGCCGGCAATGTCGTGCTGGAGGGTTCGAAAAAAGGGCATGATGGCATTTGTTACATGCCGCAGGACACCAGCGCAAGCGCCAGGCTGACGGTGTATGAGTCGGTCCTGCTGGCCCACAAGCAGCGCGCGCCTTCATGGGTGGTCCACGATGCGGATCTCGCCCTGATGGACAACATCATGGCCTCACTGGGCATCACCGGGATCGCCTTTCGCTACCTGAGCGAGCTCAGCGGCGGGCAGCGCCAGCTGGTCTCCATTGCACAGACGTTGGCCCGCGAGCCTGAAGTTCTTCTCATGGATGAGCCAACCAGCGCCCTGGACCTGCACCGCCAGGTGCAGGTGCTCGATTTCATGCGCACGCTGGCGCGGCAGCGTGGGCTGATCGTGTTCATTGCCCTGCATGACCTCAACCAGGCGTTGCGGTTCTCCGATCAGGTCATGGTGGTCGCCGATGGCACCCTGCGCGGCTGCGGCCCGTCAGGCCAGGTCATCACCATGGACATGCTGCGCAAGGTCTATCGCATAGACGCCCGCATCGAGCGCTGTTCCAGGGGCCTGGACCACGTCATCGTCGACGGCGTGGTTTAGTTCCTTCTGCCGCCGCCAGACGGCACAATGGGCCGTATGCGCAAACATGTTTCGGAAACCACGGGCCCGCAGCGGCTGGGCCTGGGCCTGGCGGCCGGCATTCTCGCGGCGGCGGTGCCCTTGCCGCTGGGCTGGCAGTTCCGCGGCCTTTTGGGGTGGTGCACCGGTATTGGCGTATACCTGCTGCTGGCCTGGTGGCTGTGCGTGCGTTTCGACGCCAAACGCACACGCGAACGCGCGCAGGCGCAAGACGAGCCCAGCGTCGTGCTGTTTTTGCTGATGCTGCTGGCCACCATGGCCTGCGTCGCGGCCATCACGATGATGATGCAGCAGGCCAAAGACCTGTCAGGAATGGAGCGCACGCTGCACATCGTGCTCGCCGTCACGGCGCTAGCTGCTTCCTGGCTTTTCATGCAGACGATTTACGCATTTCGCTACGCGCACCGCTACTACCACGAGGAAAAACACAACGAACCCGATGGCCCCGGCCTGTGTTTTCCCGGTGGGCTGGACCCGGACTATTTCGACTTTCTGTACTACGCGCACGTGGTCGGCATGACCTCGCAGGTCTCCGACGTACAGGTCACCTCACGCGAGATGCGCCGGCTCACGCTGGTGCACAGCGTGCTGTCCTTCGGCTTCAACATGCTGATCCTGGCGCTCAGCATCAATGAGGTGGCGGGGGCGTTGCAGTAGGATCGGACAGACCGTCGCAGAGCCTCCAATGGATCATAT
>NZ_JBFUBD010000510.1:0-1706 GCF_056405935.1 Polaromonas sp. P1_E3 | reverse complement strand
CTTTTGGGTGCCGTCGGCCAGCGTGATGCCGTGGCTCACGCATTTGCCGTCAAAGTACACATTGGCCTTGGTGGTCACGCTGATGTTGTCGATTTTTTCGGTAGGCATGGGAATGGGTAAGGGGCTGGATGAGGGAATCGATAAAAAGGGTGGAACGGGTGGCTCGCAAGGGCCGCGCGGCGCCCAAACCGCTGATTTTAGGTTACCGGGGCCTTTGCCGTGCCCTCGCTGAATCCGTTTGGCCTTCCCTCGCGTATTTGATGGACCTTGCCGTGTTTTTCGCTTTGTTCGCGAATACCGGTTGATCCCTCACAATGCGTCCATGAAACCAGAAAGCCCGGATACTCAATTGATCGCCCTGATTGACCGCGTAGCCCAGGCCGATGAGTCGGMCCTTCGGGAGCTGTACGACCTGACGTCGTCCAAGCTCTACGGTGTGGCGGTGCGCGTGGTAACCAACCGCGAATGGGCCGAAGACGTGCTGCAGGAGGGTTTCCTCAACATCTGGCGCATTGCGGGCGACTACAAGGCGACGCTGTCGCCCCCCATGGCCTGGATGGGCTTGATAGTGCGCAGCCGCGGCCTGGACTTTTTGCGGCGCCGGGCTTCTGACCGCGCCGACCTGGTGCAGGAGCTGGACGATGTGATTTCAGACACCGTGGCGGGCGATTCGCCCAACCCGATGGACACCACGCAGGCCAGCGAACAGGCCTGGGCGCTGCAYCAGTGCCTTGGCAAGCTGGAGCACAAGCAGCGCGAAGTGGTGAGCCTGGCGTATTTGCGTGATTTGAGCCATGGCGAACTGGCCGAGCAGCTGAAGCTGCCTTTGGGTACGGTCAAAACCTGGATTCGGCGCGGGCTGGAGCAGCTGCGCGGTTGCATGGCGAGGTTCGCGTAATGAATATTGAGAACAATCCTGCCTTGATGGACCAGCTGGCGGCCAGCTACGCGCTGGGCACGCTGCGCGGCGGTGCCCGCAGGCGCTTTGAAGCACTGGCGCGCGACAACGCCACCTTGCGCGCCGCAGCGCTGGTTTGGCAAAGCCGCCTGTCGTCCGTCGCCGAATTGCAGCCGCAAGAGGCGCCCAGCCCGGTGGTCTGGAAGCGCATTGAAAACCTGGTGCGTGCCGACAAGGAGGCGCGCGCCATGCAGGCTGCGCGGGCCGCTGCACCGGCTGTTGCGGGCAACTGGTGGACCAGCCTGGGCCTGTGGCGCGGTGGCGCGGCGGCAGGCGCGATTGCCACGGTGGCCGCTGTTGTTGTGGGGCTTAACGTGAATGGCCGTTTGAGCGGGCAGGTGAATGAACTGACCGCGAAACTGACGGCCACCCCCGAGATCGAATACGTGGCCGTGCTGACGGATGACAAGGCGTCGGCGTCGCTGCTGGTGACGTTTGACCCGAAGAACAAAACGCTGGCGCTCAAGCGTGTGGGCAGCTTCAGGGAGCAGCCTGACAAATCGCTGGAACTCTGGGCCTTGCCGCCCGGCGCGGCGCCCAAATCACTGGGTGTGATGGCCGCAGACCCTGTGGTTCGCCTGACCGCTGCGGGCACCGACATGCGCCAGGTGCCAACGCTGGCCATCACGCTGGAGCCCAAGGGCGGTGTTCCGCCGGGCAGCGGGCCTACGGGGCCCATCCTTTTCAAGGGTGCGCTGATCGAGACGCCTAAGTAACGACGGTCAACATTGGCGGACAGAACAGACGG
>NZ_JBFUBD010000509.1:0-1720 GCF_056405935.1 Polaromonas sp. P1_E3 | reverse complement strand
GAACATAACGCAATTTCCGGGCCCGCACCATAGCAACGTCCCTAGGTTAAATTCTGATAAGGGGGTTTACCCGGGGAGCAGATTGCCTAATGTGAATTTGTGTTTCGATGGTTGGGCACGGGAGAAAATTGTTTGTGGCAACAGTCGCGTGCGCGACCTAAACGTCCGTTGCTGGAGGCGTCGCGTCGCGCTTGAACGCCTGGCCGACGGACTGCCGTACAACGTCCTCTATTTCTTCCCGGAGACCAGSTACCAGCGTCTGTGTGTGCTCCAGGATAAGTTGTCCAACGACCTCCCGCAAACGCCGCTCAAGCACCAGATTTACCCGCTGCAGCACGCGCTGCACCATCTGTTCCTGAAGCTCCGAAGATGCAACAGGCGAAGCCGGCAAACCAGCGCCCGCCGGTTCAGCCGGCGCGGCCGGCGCAGGGGCCGCCATGGGCCGCACGACCTCCGTCAGCGTGGGCACAAAACGCGGTGGTGCGGGCGGACGGTTCATGCGCCCTCCCCGGCCGTCGCAAGGTCATGGCGTTTCATCGCATAACCCCTGTCGGTGTAGTGCTTCCAGCGGCTTCGCGCCGCAAGGCGGTCGTCGTCGGCCTGCGTCACGACTTCGATAACGCGTTCAAACCGTTCGAATTCAGCAGGTATGCCGTGCCCCAGATTGACCAGGACGCCGTAGTGTGGGCAGGCTGCGAGTGACTCGGCCAGCACCACCGGCGTTGCCGTCAATGTACTTTCGGGGGCGCCCGCACGGCAATGGGGCACAAACTCCGCAGGCGAAAAGTTCCAGATCAACTGGTCCAGTTCCGCCAGCACCGCAGAGTCCCCCGTCACCACAACGCTGGCGCCGCTCAGGTAGGCCTTGCGAAGCAACCGGCAGCTGTACGCCAGCTTGTCCGGTACGTTGAAGTGAAAGGCGATTTCAGTCATGCCCGGGTTTTGGATGCGGGTTTGCGCCGGGAAGCTGGTTTGGCTTTTTTGCCCGGCTCTTTGGCCGACGTCCCCGTCCCGGCAGGAATCACCTGGCCCAACAAGTAATCCAGCAGCAGTGGCACCGGCCGGCCGGTTGCGCCTTTGGCGGCGCCGCCCTTCCAGGCCGTTCCGGCAATGTCCAGGTGCGCCCAGGGAAAGCTGGCCGCGAACCGTTGCAGGAACTTGGCCGCAGTCACCGCACCGGCAGCACGCCCCGCCACGTTGGCGACGTCGGCGAAATTGGTTTTCAGCCCTTCCGCATAATCGTCATCCAGCGGCATCCTCCAGCACAGGTCCAGGGACGACTCACCGGCCGCCGACAAGGCCTGCGCCAAGCTGTCATCGCTGGAAAAAAGCCCGCTGCGCACGCCGCCGAGGGCAATCACGCAAGCGCCCGTCAGCGTCGCGATGTCCACCACGGCCCGGGGCTTGAAACGCTCGGCATAGGTCAATGCATCACAGAGCACCAGCCGGCCTTCGGCGTCCGTATTCAGGATTTCAATGGTTTGCCCGCTCATGCTGGTCACCACGTCACCGGGCTTGATGGCGCGGCCGCCCGGCATGTTTTCGCAGGCCGGAATCAAGCCCACGACGTTGAGCGCCGGCCGCAGCTCCGCGAGCGCCCGGAAGGTGCCCAGCACACTGGCGGCCCCACACATGTCGAACTTCATCTCGTCCATTTCAGCGGCCGGCTTGATGGAAATGCCGCCCGTGTCAAAGGTGATGCCTTTGCCGACAAGCACGA
>NZ_JBFUBD010000508.1:0-1721 GCF_056405935.1 Polaromonas sp. P1_E3 | reverse complement strand
GGAGCTCGCGCTTTGTCCCGCATTTGTGAGCGCGGGAAAAGCTGAAATTGCACACTACTACCCAGACGGACTTCATGGATCCACTCGCGCCCATTCGTATGAGCTTGTGCTGGGGAACATGTCAACCTTGACAGAGGACAATTTAAAAGAAGTTCTAGATCTATTTGCCACCGACAAAGTACTTAACAAAGCGAGTAATCGAAAAGATGTATGGGAAAACGCGGACAAGTTCTTCCCCAAAGAGCATGCGGAAAAGAACATTCAACGTTTACTAGCCATTGCACTGCAGATAAATTTCAAAAATGGGATCGTTCTTGAAGAGATCCCCGTCCCAAGTGGACGCACAGATATTCTTATTGAAGAGCGTAATGCCCTAAACACAACAAAATTTCTACTGGAGCTGAAAGCAGTAAGAAAATTTGGACACAACGGTTCCACGTACAGTAAAACAAATCAGCTTGATCACTGTACTGATGGGTTGACCCAAGGCTTTACGTATGGCGATGACCTAAAAGCTGATCAAGCTTTTCTGTGTGCGTATGACTTTCGTCCCTCACCGGATGCCACATTGGTAGATGAAATACGAGCACTCGCCGGTGGATATGACGTAAAAGTTTATTGGTACTCGATGTTCGTTAACTCTAAAGCGGGCAGGAAGAGCCGACTCAAGAAAAAGTTATCGGCGACGCAAAACCAATAGAGACTCTAGTAACCCTTCGGTGCGTTGCTGCTGATGTGAAGTTCTCATCGATCGAAGCGATGTTTGGTTAATTACTTCATAACCCATTGGGATTGCCAACTGTGCAAGTATGGTCGGAGTGTCGATTACGACATCGGCATATTGAGAATTACCCACAACCATTGCCACGGTGCCATTACTAACCAGTTTAGGCTTTAAGTTTTTAAGAATCCCTGCCAAATCTTCAAAGTAACCAGTAACCATTTCAGGAATAGCTTTATTCCAAAGTTGTGGTCTGGCTTCTTGTAGCGAAGAATAAACCGCAGCCAATTCGCGGCTTGCCGGGATCTCGGATTTACTTTGGGGCCATTGGACCTGTACATGTGACCGCAGGGTGCTTTGTCTGAGGGTGCGATTCTCCGCAGCAGATCCCAGGTAGCCAAGCATCCAAAGTTCGACGTTGTATATATCCGTATAGTCAAACGAATTGGGATAGGGCGGAGAAAAAAGCGCCATATCTAATTTCTCTTTAATCTCCCTGATTTTGCTTCTGCAATCCCCCTTAAGTAGAGTAAAGCCTGCGCGTGGCTGAGCGGTCATGATGGCCAAGTCTTCTGCAATTTCAGTCGTTCGGCTGTAAAACAGTTGAAAAACTTGGTTAGCGGTTACATCRCGGTCTTCCCACCCCTTTCTGTAACGTCGACCTTTTCCATCCACTCGAACATTACTGACTTCGATCAGAATCGATGCAAGCGCAACCGTCATCAAGCGTCGATCAATATCGCTGGATTCGACTTCAATTGAACGGCGTATAGCCTCAATGGCAACACCCGCATTCCGATAAAAAAGAAATCTTCCCTTAATGCCTGGCTCAATGAAGGTAGGTGGCAGGCGCTTCCGAAGCTCCGAGAGGTTAGGTTTGAGTGCCCTAGCCCGTCTAACCACACGTTGCAACGTCGTTACGAAAAGAGCCGCACTAGCAGGTGTTAATTTAGATTCGATAACGTCCTGCAGTAAGGGATTGACCTCAATGGAATATGAC
>NZ_JBFUBD010000507.1:0-1722 GCF_056405935.1 Polaromonas sp. P1_E3 | reverse complement strand
GTATTTATTAAGTCATGCCGGACAGCGCTGCACTGATGCACTGCCGGCTTCGCAACTATTTGACTGACGTTCCATGAAAAGCAATGTGGCCGGGCCCGGGAGCCCGGCACTCTCCCAGGGGGCGAATGCCTCCATCGTGACCGCTACGGCTGACAGCTTGCCTGACCAGCCGCACGCTCTGGCCCGCGCCCGGGCATTTGCCGAGCCCCTGATCGCCAGCGAAACGCATGACACGGGGGAAAACATCCTCGCGCATGCCGATGCGGTAGCTGCCATCCTGAAAAACATCGGTGGCTCGGAGGCGATGCAGGCTGCGACTTATCTTGTATATGCGTGCCAGCACCTGAACAAGCCGCAGGAAGTCATCACCAAGGCGTTCGGCGCCAACTACGCTGCGCTGGCGCTGGAAACCACGAAGCTGGTGCAGGTGCAGCGGCAGGCGCGCACCGCCAATGCCAAGGCGCACTTGCTGGATGACCCGGCCGCGCAAACTGAAAACGTGCGCAAGATGCTGCTGGCGTTCTCGCGTGACCTGCGGGTGGTCATGCTCCGGCTGGCGTCGCGGCTTCAAACCCTGCGTCATTACGCGGCCACCCGCCAACCTGCCCCTTTGGCATTGGCGCATGAGTCCCTGCATGTGTTTGCGCCGCTGGCCAACCGTCTGGGCATCTGGCAGATCAAATGGGAAATGGAAGACCTGGCTTTCCGTTTCCTGGAGCCCGATACCTACAAGCAGACGGCCCGCCTGCTGGATGAAAAACGGGTGGAGCGGGAAGGCTTCATGGAGGCTCTGCGCGCGCAGCTGGAGCGCGAGTTGAACCAGAACGGCATTGCCGCGCTGGTGCAGGGCCGGCCCAAGCACATCTACAGCATTGTCAAAAAGATGCGCGGAAAGTCGCTCGACTTCGAGCAGGTGTTTGACATCCGTGCCCTGCGCGTGATTGCGGCTGACGTGAAAGGCTGCTATGCCGCACTTGGCTTTGTGCATTCGCGCTTTACACCGGTCGACGGGGAATTTGATGACTACATCGCCAAGCCCAAGTCCAACGGCTACCAGTCGCTGCATACCGTGGTGCGCGACGAAGCGGGGCGGGCAGTGGAGATCCAGGTGCGCACCCAGGCCATGCATGACCACGCGGAGCATGGCGTGGCGGCGCATTGGGCCTACAAGGAGGCGGGCGCAAAGGGCTATGCGGGCGTGTCGGCGAGCAGCGAATATGACGCGAAGATCGCCGTGCTGCGGCAATTGCTCGCGTGGGAACGGGATCTTTCGGGCCCGGCCTCGCAACGCGCACGCGATGCCAATCAAGGGCTGTTCGAGGACCGGATCTATGTGCTGACACCCGACGCCGCCATCGTGGAACTGCCACAGGGCGCGACCACGGTAGATTTTGCCTACAGCGTGCACACCAGCCTGGGGCACCGTTGCCGGGGCGCACGCATTGACGGCGTCATGGTGCCGCTGAATACACCGCTGCAAAACGGCCAGACAGTTGAAGTGATTACTGCCAAAGAGGGCGGTCCCTCGCGCGACTGGCTCAATCCCGAGCTGGGTTTCCTGTGCAGCCACCGTGCCAAGTCGAMGGTCCGGGCCTGGTTTAACGCCCTGGCGATGGAGCAGACCGTGGCCAGGGGACGGGAGGCGGTGGAAAAACTGCTTCAGCGGGAGGGCAAGACCGCCATGAAGCTGGATGACCTGGCTGCGCAGCTCGGCTTCAAGGC
>NZ_JBFUBD010000506.1:0-1730 GCF_056405935.1 Polaromonas sp. P1_E3 | reverse complement strand
AGGCTGACCTGCGTAAACCACATGCGCGTGAGTCCTCAGGGCGCCGGCTTGGCAGGTGCACTGGCCGCCTGTGCCGCAGCCGGAAGTTGCGTGAAGCGCACTTTGGTGCCCTCACGCAATGCGCCGATCTCGCCGCGGATCACCACTGCGCCATCGGCCAGACCCTTGACGGCGACCACGCTGTCTTTGCCGGCGGTGCCGCGCGCGCCCAGCTCGACGCTCCTGTGCACCACCAGGCCGTTTTCAACCGCCTGCACATACGGCGTGGGCTTGTCGGTGCGCACGGCGCTGACCGGTACCGACAGCAGCGAAGCGCTGGCCGTGCCCAGCGTGCCCTGGGCAAACAGCCCCTGGCGCAAAGGCGCGGCGCCTGCGTCACCGGCGGCGCCCGGGTTGTCGATGCTGAGGTACGCCAGCACACTGCGRCTGCCGGCCTGCGCCGTGGGATTGATGCGCACCACTTTGGCCGTCACGGGTTGCCGGCTGCCTTCGATCTGTAGCTGTGCGGTCTGGCCCACGCGCACGTCCATGGAGTCGGTAGCGCTCAAGGTGGCTTCCAGCTCGAGCCGGCTCAAGTCCACCACTTCGATGATTTTGGTGTCGACACCGACACGCTCACCCGGCTGGGCAAGGCGCTGCGATACCTGGCCGGAGATGGGGGCTTTCAGGATCGTGTCGTCCACCGATTTGGTCGCGACCTCGGTGGCGGCTACGGCCGCCTTGTAGGTGGATTGCGCGGCATTGAGATTGGCCAAAGACGTGTCCAGCGCGGTCTTTGAGATGAAACCCTGGTCGACCAGCGCCTTGTTGTTGTCGTACTGGCGCTGCACCACATCCACCTGCGCCTTGGCCGATTCGGCCTGCTCGCGGGCCTGGCGTACGCGCGACTGGTATTCAGTGGCGTCGATGCGCGCAACCACCTGGCCGGCCTTGACCACGTCGCCTTCGCGAACCGTGAGGCCCTGCAGTTCCCCGGCCACGCGCGCCTTGATGACGGCGGAGTTCACGGCCTTGAGCGAGCCCGACACCGGCAGACCCTGAACCACCTCGCGCGTCTGGGCCTTGACCACGTCGGTGGCGGCCAGCTCGACCTGGCCCATATCCTTGACGGCGGTGCTTGCGGCAAGCGCCTGCTGCTGGGCCTTGCGCGCGGACAATGCACGCAACACGCCGCCCACGATGAGCAGCACGATAAGCCCGGCGACCCCCCACTTGACCCATCGCTTCATGCTGCGGCTTTCCTGTTGCTCTGTGCGGCGGCGCCGGCCGGTGCGGAGATGCCGTTCAGGATGGTTTCCACCTGGAAGGCGATGTATTTTTGCGGATCCAGGTCCGCGTCGCTGCTGATGCAGATGCCGGCGGTGTGCCTGGACAGGATCAGGAAAATCATGGGAGCGACCACCAGGTAGACCGCATAGTCCAGGTCCATGGGCCGGAACTCGCCGCGGTCCATGCCGCGTTGCAGGATGCTGCGGATCAGCCCGTGGCCCGGCATGATGACTTCCTGCTGGTAGAAGGCCGCGATGTCGGGGAAGTTCTTGGCCTCGCTCATCATCAGCTTGGTCAGGCCCGAGGCGCGCGTCAGGCCCACGCGCTCCCACCAGCTGTTCATGCAGTAAGCCAGCAATTCGGGGGTGGTGCCTTCAAAGGTGTCCAGCTCGGCGCGCCACTCCGTGAAGCGGCCCGAGATGTTTTCGCGCACCACGGCCTTGAACAGCTCTTCCTTGCTC
>NZ_JBFUBD010000505.1:0-1733 GCF_056405935.1 Polaromonas sp. P1_E3 | reverse complement strand
GCCAAATACCACTGAGCACGCCGCACCCTCAATCGCTGGCACGCTTCCTGCGTTGCACTGGCATGCTTCCGCGCCCACCATCCCCTTCCATTAACGTCCAAAGCCGCCTGAAACGTATGCTAATGCCATAGGGTTACTCGGTAGCCCGTCACCAGCGGCACCGTCGAAAAACGACGCTATTGTTGCTAAGATAAAAATCCCCCTGCGGCACCACCCGCACCAGCCCAAACAGAACAGACCCATGTTGATGCCATTGCAGCTACTGCATTCAAAAACCGGGGCGGCGGAAAACTCCGCGCGCCCTGCCTGTCACCATCGCGACGGGCATCCCCCAGCTTGCGCCAAGACCTGCCTTAGCATCCCGCGATAATGCTGCGCTTTATTTTTACCCGACTGAGCCTGATCATTCCCACCTTTTTGGGGATGACACTGCTGGCCTTCTTCCTGATCCGCATGGTGCCCGGCGACCCCATTGAAACCATGGCCGGCGAGCGCGGCATCGACCCGGTGCGCCACGCCCAGTTGCTCAAGGAATACGGCCTGGACCGACCCGTCATGGTGCAGTACGGCATTTACATCGGCCGGGTTCTCAAAGGTGACCTGGGCAAGTCCCTGATCACGCAGGAGCCCGTGCTGCGCGAATTCCTCACGCTGTTCCCCGCCACCATCGAGCTGGCCGTATGCGCCATCCTGTTTGCACTGCTGATCGGCATCCCCGCCGGCATTCTGGCGGCGGTCAAACGAAATTCCATTCTTGACCACGGCGTCATGGGGGTCTCCCTTACGGGATATTCCATGCCGATTTTCTGGTGGGGCCTGCTGCTGATCCTGCTGTTCTCCGTACAGCTCGGCTGGACACCTGTGTCGGGCCGGCTGTCAGTCCAGTACTTTATCGAGCCGACCACGGGATTCCTGCTGATCGACTCGCTGCTTTCGGAAGACAAGGGGGCATTCTGGTCAGCAGCCTCGCACCTGATATTGCCCACGATCGTGCTGGGTACCAACCCGCTGGCGGTGATCGCCCGGATGACACGATCGGCCATGCTGGAAGTGCTGGGTGAGGACTACATCCGCACCGCGCGCGCCAAGGGTCTTTCCAACCTGCGCGTGGTGGCCCTGCATGCACTGCGCAACGCCCTGATCCCCGTGGTCACCGTGATCGGCCTGCAGGTCGGCGTGCTGTTCACCGGCGCCATCCTGACGGAAACCATCTTCTCCTGGCCCGGCGTCGGCAAGTGGCTCATCGAAGCCATCAGCCGCCGGGACTACCCCGTTCTGCAGGGCGGCATCCTGCTGCTGGGCGCCATCGTCATGGCCGTCAATCTGCTGGTGGACATCACCTACGGCATCATTAACCCACGCATCAGGCACCAGCGATGAGCACGGCTACCTTGAAACCCACCACGGCACCCGCGCCGCCGCACCCGCTGCGCGAGTTCTGGAACTACTTCAGCGCCAACAACGGCGCCGTGATCGGCCTGGTCATTGTCATCGGCGTGCTGCTGCTCGCGCTCTTTGCGCCGCTGCTGGCGCCGCACGCGCCCAACATCACCAACAACGCGGTGTTCCTCAAGCCGCCGGCCTGGCAGGCGGGCGGTTCCTGGACCTACCCGCTGGGCACCGACGCCATCGGCCGCGACATCCTCTCGCGCCTGATGTACGGCGCCCGCCTGTCGCTGGTCATCGGCCTGGCCGTGGTGGCGCTGTCGGTCATCGTTGGCACGGTGCTGGGC
>NZ_JBFUBD010000504.1:0-1733 GCF_056405935.1 Polaromonas sp. P1_E3 | reverse complement strand
GCACGTCCAGTTCCTGCTGGGCAAAGTAGCCGATGTTCAGGCCCTTGCCCTCAATCATCTCACCGCTGATGGGTGACAGCGCGCGCGCCACGGTTTTCACCAGCGTGGATTTGCCCTGGCCATTGGCGCCAAGAATGCCGATGCGTTGTCCGGCCAGCACCGATTTGCTGACGTTTTGAACGATGACGGTGGGCGGCGTACCTGCTGGGGCGTCTTCAGGCTGTGGATAGCCGAAATAGGCGTTCTGCATCGACAGCATCGGATTGGGCAGGTTGGCCGGCTCCTTGAACTCGAAGGTGAAGTCGGCTTCGGCCAGCAGCGGCGCGATCTTCTCCATGCGGTCCAGTGCCTTGACGCGGCTTTGCGCCTGCTTGGCCTTGCTGGCTTTGGCCTTGAAGCGCGCGATGAACTTCTGCAAGTGGGCAATCTTGTCCTGCTGCTTGGAAAACGCGGTTTGCTGCAGCGCCATCTGCTCGGAGCGAAGGTCTTCAAACTTGCTGTAGTTGCCGCCGTAGCGGGTGAGTTTGGCGCTTTCGATATGCACCGTCACGTCGGTCACGGCATCGAGAAATTCGCGGTCATGGCTGATGACCAGCATGGTGCCCTGGTAGCGCTTGAGCCAGGCTTCGAGCCAGACCAGTGCGTCCAGATCCAGGTGATTGGTGGGTTCGTCCAGCAGCAGCAGGTCAGACGGGCACATCAGCGCGCGCGCCAATTGAAGGCGCATACGCCAGCCACCGGAAAAGCTGTTGACGGGGTTGTCGAGTTCGCTGACCTTGAAGCCCAGGCCCAGGATCAGCGCCTGCGCGCGCGCCTGCGAATCATGCGCGCCGGAGTCATACAGCTCCATGTAGGCATGCGCCATGCGGTCACCGTCACCGCTTTCTTCGGCGGCTGTCACCTCGGCCTGCGCGGCCATCAACACCACATCGCCTTCGATCACGTAGTCCGTGGCGCTTTGCTCGGTTTCGGGCATGTCCTGCGCCACTTGCGCCATGCGCCATTGCGTGGGAATCGAAAACTCGCCGCCGTCTTCATGCAGTGTTCCGTTGAGCATGGCAAAGAGCGACGACTTGCCCGCGCCGTTACGCCCCACCAGTCCGACGTTCTCGCCGGGGTTGAGGGTGACGGAGGCACCGTCCAGAATCACTTTGGCGCCGCGGCGCAGCACGACGTTTTTAAGGGTAATCATTTAAATAGCAACTTCAGGAAAGTGAATCGGGCAGCGCGGCAGGCGCTTTGCCCTTGTGCAAGAGACGCGCCAGCGACTCAGGGCGGCGGGCTTGGGCGATCGGCTTCAAGCCAGTTGTTCGCGTGTAAGCAATAAAACCTGGTCGGCACCCGAGCTGGTTTCGAACCACAGCGGTTCAAGCATCGGGAAAGCGCGCTCAAAATTCTCGCGCTCATTGCCGATTTCCAGCACCAACACAGCATTTTCGCTCATATGGCGGGCCGCGTCCTGTAGAAGGCCACGAATGAAGTCCATGCCGTCCGTGCCGCCCAGCGTGTTTCCGTCCAGCGCCATCGCTGGTTCTGCCCGGAATTCCGCAGGAAGGGCTGACATGCTGGCCGCGTTAACGTAGGGCGGGTTGCATAAAATCAGGTCGTAAACCCCGGCACACGCAGCCAGGCCGTCGGATTCAACCAGCGTGATGCGGCCGTCCAGATGATGGCGATCCACGTTGATACGGGCCACTTCCAGGGCGTCCAGGCTGATGTCGGCGGCATCCACC
>NZ_JBFUBD010000503.1:0-1734 GCF_056405935.1 Polaromonas sp. P1_E3 | reverse complement strand
GCCCTGGGGGTGGGGTATGCCGCCACTGCCATGCCCATCATGGCGCAGACCGCCATCAAGACTTCCTCGGAAGGCCTGAAGACCGGCGAAACCACCTACGAGGTCAACGGCTTCAAGGTGCCAGCGTTCTTCGCGGCGCCTGCCGGCAAGACCAACCTGCCGGTGGTGCTGGTGATCCAGGAGATTTTTGGCGTGCACGAATACATCGCCGATACGGCCCGGCGCTTTGCCAAAGCCGGCTACCTGGCAATTGCTCCCGAGCTCTACGCGCGCCAAGGCGACCCCAGCAAGTACAACGAAATGGCCAAGCTCATGGCCGAAGTCGTCTCCAAAGTGCCCGATGCGCAGGTCATGGCCGACCTGGACGGCGCCGTGAAGTGGGCAGCCGCTAACGGCGGCAATGCCAAAAAGGTGGGCATCACCGGTTTTTGCTGGGGCGGCCGMATCACCTGGCTCTATGCCGAGCAAAGCAAGAATGTCAAAGCTGGCGTTGCCTGGTACGGCCGCCTGGTCGGCCAGCCATCGGCGCTGACACCCCAGCACCCGCTGGACCTGGCCGCCAACCTCAAGGCCCCGGTGCTCGGCCTCTATGGCGGGCAGGACGGCGGCATTCCGCTCACCACGGTCAACCAGATGAAGGACGCCCTGGCCGAAGCCGGCGCCAAGGGCAACAAGGCGGCAGYCGCGTCCGAGTTTGTCGTCTACCCGCAAGCGCCCCACGCCTTCCATGCTGATTACCGACCCAGCTACCGCAAGGATGCGGCAGACGACGGTTTCAAGCGCGCCCTGGAATGGTTCAAGAGTCATGGCGTAGCCTGATCCCCGCCAGCAGGCAGCAAGCCGCCAAGCCCGAAAGGGCCGGCGGCTTTTTTATCGGCAGGCCGCTGCAAGAACGCGCTTCGGGTAAGGCTCTAAACTAGCCGGTCCCATGGCACACCGCCGTGCCCAGTGACTCTTCAAGCCAGCATGAGCCGTGGAACCGGCTTTGCCGGGCCACAGGCGGGCGGCCCCCTCGGGGGGCAGCGACCACACGAAGTGGTGGAGCGTGGGGGCACTATTTTCAATGATTTTGGGCTCCAGCCCTTTAAAGACGAGCGCAAGCAGCTATGACTTTGATAGCAATCCTGATGGGAACCCTGGCCGCGGGCATCGGCAGCGTATGGCTGGCGGCGCTGCTCAGTTTCGGTGTGCTGGCGCGCTACACCCAGCACATGCTCAGCCTGGCCGCCGGCGCACTGCTGGCCACCGCCTTCATGCATTTGTTACCCGAGGCTTTTGAAAGCCAGGCTGGGGCCAAGGAACTGTTTGCCACCTTGCTGGTGGGCCTGGTGTTTTTTTTCCTGCTCGACAAAGCCGAGCTGTGGCACCACGGCCATGAGCACCATGGCGGCGGGCACCATGGCCCCGAAGCGGCCGCGCACGCGCAGCACGACCATGCGGAGCACGTGCACGCCGCGCACGGCCATCACAACCACACGCATGGTGAACCCAAAAGCGGCAGTTGGGCCGTGCTGGCCGGCGACAGCGTGCACGCCTTTGGTGACGGCATCCTGATTGCGTCGGCTTTCATGGCTGATTTGCGCCTGGGGGTGGTGGCCGCCCTGGCGGTGCTCGTGCACGAGGTGCCGCACCACATGGGCGACCTTGTGGTTCTGCGCCAGACCTCCAACAACCGGCGTGCCGCCCTCATCAAGGTGTCCTTGGCCGGTGCCGTCACGGCGCTCGGCGGTGTGG
>NZ_JBFUBD010000502.1:0-1737 GCF_056405935.1 Polaromonas sp. P1_E3 | reverse complement strand
ATTACGTAGTTCCCGCCAACGACATAGGAGCCCACAGCGGCAATCACCCGACCAGCATCGCCATCCGAAAGAATCAGGCGCGTGGCGGCAACATTCAGCGACAGCCGGAACAGGGTGGCAATCAACAGCAGCGAAGGGAACGTCGAAAACTCGACAGGCCGCGCCATATAGAACGTCAGCATCAGGATCAGAAACGCGAAGCTGAAATTCAGCAGAATCAGGAAATCAAGCAGCGGGCTCGGGATGGGCGCAAACAATACCACCAGCACGCCCAACACCAGCAGCACCATAACGATGTCGCTGTGTTTGGTGAGGAAGCCTTGCAAGACTTTCATGTCGCAGCCATCCCCTGCCGGCGTTCGCGCATGGCGAAGACCCAGACAATGATTCGCGCCACTTCGGCATACATGGCTTGGGGCACATGTTGCTCCACCGCAAGCTCGCGGAAGAGCCTGCGGGCCAGAACGGGGTTTTGCACGACGGGTATGTTGTTCTCGCTCGCTATTCTTCTCATGGCCCCTGCGACCCGGCCGGTACCCTTGGCCACCATCTGCGGAGACGACATCTCGCCATGCTTGTAGCGCAAGGCGACCGCCACATGCGTCGGATTCGTCAACAACACATCGGCATTCTTCGTGTTGCGTACCGTTAATGTGCGCTTCAGCGCTTCCCGGCGCAGCTCCCTCAGCCGCGCACGGATGCGGGGATCGCCTTCCCGGTTTTTTGATTCGTCTTTCAGCTCCCTGCGGCTCATCTTCATCTTCTTGGAGAACTCGTGCCGTGTGTACATCCAATCCACGGCGGCGATCATCGCAAGAATCAATGCCATCTTCATGCTCAAGGAGGCCGCATCCTGGAGCAAGGTGCGCAGGTAAGCCAGCGGTGACAGGCCAGCCACGCCAAAGAAGTGAGGCGCCAGGCTTTTAAGTGCGAAGTAGGAAACGCCGGCAAGAAGAATCAGCTTGGCGCAGGCCCTGGCCGCATCAAACAGCGTTCGCATCGAAAACACCTTCTTGAAACCGTTGACTGGATTCAATCTATCGAAGTCCGCCTTGATCGGCTCTGTCGTGAACATCGGTCCGGTCTGCAGCACATTGGCGAGAACGGCAGTGAGCATGACGACGGCGAAGAAAGGCAGCAACTGCATCATCGCTCCCTTGATCACTTGGGATGCCATCGGCCAAAGCGCTCCGCCATGGGGGTCCAAACCCGCCATGTGAAGCAGCAGGCTCTGGTCGAAGATGAATTGGTCCCTGACACTGTCCCAGCCCTTCCACGTCAGAAAAACGGAAGCCACCGTCCAGACCAATGCCGAGATAACTTCTGCACTTTTCGCAACCTGTCCCTTTTCCTGTGCCTTGAGGAGCTTGTGGGGAGTCGCCGCTTCATTGCGGTCAAGGTCTTGTTCATCGGCCACGCGTAGCCTCCGGTGCAGACGTGCTTCGGGAAGCATCCAGAGGCAGCATGGAATCCCAGGTTGTGTAGATGCCGTGATAGACCCGAGTCATGACGCCGCCAATGCCGGAAAACCACAGCGAGAGAGTAACAAGCCCGACAATGATCTTCACGGGAATGCCAATGGCGAACATATTCATTTGCGGCAAGTTTCGCGCAACGACGCCGAGCGCCATCTCGACCATGAAAAGACAAAAAACAACGGGCGCAACCAAGGCGAATCCCAATGTGAACAACACGCCGACCTGTTTGAGCATGGGAAGCAGGCCATAAGCCACGGAC
>NZ_JBFUBD010000501.1:0-1744 GCF_056405935.1 Polaromonas sp. P1_E3 | reverse complement strand
TACCCATTTCAGGTGACGTAGCCCCGGCGGAGAAGCTGTCGGCCTTTTCCTACATTTTTCCGGTACTAATCACTGCTGCGTGTCATCTTCTCATGCTTAAACTGTCGCAGTGCAGCGTTAGGCACCGCTGCTTTTTATGTTCCACCTGGATCGAATTCGGAATCGCTAACGGTTAGCTGAACCCAAGAGATGGCGGAGCCGGGAACGCAGATTTTTTGTTCGCGCCGTGCTTGCATCTGAGCAGGCGCCGATGCTGAAAGTTACTTTTTATTTTCTTGATATTCTGAACTGCGCGGTCAATTAGACAAAAACAAATTGCGCAACAACTCTTGCACGGCCACCATGGCCTTCATGTATTTTTTAGGATTTTTATGAGCCAATCCACGCTGGTCAATGCACAACTCAATGCCCCCTTGCGTTCCCTTGCCCTGACAGTTGAAGAACGCGCGCCGGGTGAATTTTTCTGGCGCATCCTGGAAAGCCACGCCGACCCGCTGGTCTTCGAATCAGTCTCCTGCTCCGACATCAGTTTTGCGGCATATGACACGGCATTGGCCACCGGCTATGGCGAATTGCAGCGCCTGATCGGCCCGGACCTGCAGTATGGTCCGCGCAGTGATGAGCCCCAGCAGGTCGACCTGTTCGGCGTTGCAGCATCCATCAGAAAGAATGGGCAGGTGGGTGCGAGTCCGGAGATTCGCCTTGCGAAGGAGTCCGGTATCAAACCAGGTGCGGTGCCCGCGTGAAACCCGATCTGAAACTGGAGTACGCGCGGATGCGGGCAGAACTTCAGGCCTTGCTCGAAGCGCCCGTCAAGGATTACCCCAGGATCGACGAACTGGTCAACGAGCTTGAGCGGGTACAGCTTGCCATCAAAGGTGAGCACGGTATCAAAGGCAACAACCCTAACGAATAGGCCGCCCGGCGTCCGGGGTATGGTCCGCCCCAGGCACATGCGTCGCCACGAAACCGCCCTAAGGCTTGATGCGTAATGYGTGATGTCGATGTTGACCCCGACATCTGATTCACGCGGTGAGGTGCGTAGCATTTTGTGACCTCGCTTGTCCTACACAACCCGCTGTAGGGGACCGACGGAAAAGCCGCAGTAACTCCCCGTAAATTGGCCTCAGCTGGCAATACGGTCAGCGATTTACCAACCTGATTGCCTGTGATGGGCATGACTTAAGGAGTACACCATGAAAGCATCGAAACCTCTCGCTTCCGTTGTTGCCGCAGCCGCTGTTGTTGGCGCTATCGGTCTGGCTTATGCTCAGGCGCCAGGCACGGCCGCCGACACATCCGGCCAAGCCGCGAACCAGGGTACCCAAGGCACCAGCACCGATACGACTGGCACCACTGGCACGACAGGCAGCAGCGGCAGCACCATGAGCAATAGCCCTTCCTCCTCCACCACAACGAACGACACTGCGGGCTTCCAGACGGAGCGTCCTGCCCAGGCTGACCGCAACTAATCCAGCCTCGGCATGCAAGCTTGCGTGAACTGCTCCGGGTGGCTACGGCACCCCGGAGCGGTTTTACGTGAGGAATTTTTTCCTGAGCACCATGGCCAGCGTATCGCCCGATCTGTCCGAATTGCCTGAACGGCAGCTTCCTGCCGCCGAAGGCAGGTCGCCTCCTGTGGGCGTGGCGCGCAGCGACATTCTGGACGGCCTCAAGCAGGGCGTGCTCCTGGGGCTCGCGCTGTTGACCCTCACCCTGCCGCTGTTCAGGCCCCATCCCATGG
>NZ_JBFUBD010000500.1:0-1751 GCF_056405935.1 Polaromonas sp. P1_E3 | reverse complement strand
GCCAGGTGGCGATCTGCGGGAAGAACCAGAGCAGCAGCACCATGCCGCACATGAGGAAGAAAAACGGCAAGGTCACCCGCGCAATGTAGGTGATCTCCTTTTTGGTCATGCCCTGGAGCACAAAGAGGTTGAAGCCCACCGGCGGCGTGATCTGCGCCATCTCGACCACGATGACGATAAAGATGCCGAACCAGATCAGGTCCAGCCCGGCCGCCTGCACCKTGGGCAGAATGACGCCCATGGTCAGCACCACCATTGAAATACCGTCCAGGAAGCAGCCCAGCACGACGTAGAAGATGCTCAGCACGACGACGAGCATGAAAGGACTCAGCCCGAGGCTGGAGACGAATTCGGCCAGGTGGCGGGGCAGCCCGATGTAACCCATGCTCAGCGTCAGGAAGGCGGCGCCGGCCAGGATCAGCGCGATCATGCAGTACAGCCGCGTCGCACCCAGCAAGGATTCCTTGAAGGTATTCCAGCTCATGGATCGCTGCACCACCGCCAGCACGAGCGAGCCGACGACGCCGATGGCCGCGGCTTCGGTCGCGGTGGCCACGCCGGTATAGATGGAGCCCAGCACGGCGCCTATCAGCAGCACGACCGGTATCAGGTGGCGCGACTCGTAGATTTTTTCGCCGAAGCTCATCGCAGCATCAGGCGGGGGGATTTTTCCTTTGTTCAGCAGAGCCCACACGACGAGGTAGCCGGAGAACAGCGAGGCCAGCAACAGGCCCGGAAAAACGCCTGCGATGAACAGCCGGGCGATCGACACATCGGCGCTAACGCCATASACGATCATGATGATGGACGGCGGAATCAGCAGGCCCAGCGTGCCGGCGCCCGCCAGCGAGCCTATCGTGATGTCCTCCGGATAACCGCGTTTGGCCAGCTCCGGCAGCGTCATCTTGCCGATGGTGGCGCAGGTCGCCGCCGAGGACCCGGACACGGCCGCAAAGATGGTGCAGCCGATGACGTTGGTATGCAGCAGGCCGCCCGGCAGGCGGCTGACCCAGGGCGCGAGGCCCTTGAACATGCTTTCACTGAGCTTGGTACGGAACAGGATTTCCCCCATCCACACAAAAAGGGGCAAGGCCGTCAGCGTCCAGCTTGACGACGAACCCCAGATAGTGACCGCCATGGCGTCGCCCGCGGCGCGTGAAGAAAACAGCTGCATGCCTATCCAGGCCACGCCCGACAGCGTGAGGCCTATCCAGACACCGGAGCCCAGGATCAGGAAAAGCGAAAGAATCAGCAGCGAAGTGATGGCGAGATCGGACATGAAGGCTCTTTGTTGTTATTCGTGATGCAGCGCTTCATCGCTGCCTGCGTGGGCGCGCCGGCCCCGGATCTCCAGCACCAGCTCGTCGATAAATGCGACCATCAGGATGACCGCGCCCACCCCCATGGTGATTTGCGGAATCCATAGCGGCGTGGCGTCGCTTCCGGTGGAGATGTCGTGGTAGGCATAGGAGTTGACCGACAGCATGACGCTGTACCAGGCGAACAGCATCGAAAGCGCGGTGGCCGCCGCCAGCGCCCAGATTTCCAGCGAACGCCGTGCCGTGCCCTTCAGCCCGTTGAGGATCAGCGTGACGCGGATGTGCTCACCTTTTTTAAGGGTGTGGGCCAGCGCCAGGAAGCCGCTGGCCGCCATGCAGTAGCCCGCATACATGTCGGTGCCGCGCAGGGACCAGGCGAACTGGCGGTCCAGCACGCCGGCCAGCACCGACAGCAGCGTGCCGATCATGAAC
>NZ_JBFUBD010000499.1:0-1752 GCF_056405935.1 Polaromonas sp. P1_E3 | reverse complement strand
GCGCATCGCGGCGCCTCCCTGCTGGAGGTGTTGATCGCCATCGTCATCATGTCATTCGGGCTGCTGGCGCTGGGTGGCCTGAYCGCCTCGTCCGTGCAGTACGGAAAGATGGCGCAATTCCAGACGGTGGGGGTTCAGCTGGCGGCCGACATTGCTGATCGCATGCGGTCCAATTCAGACGGCTTTATGACCAGTTCCTACAACAAAACCACCGTATATTCTTCCGCGACGGCAGCCATTGCGGTGCCTGCCTGCGCAACGGTCACCCAGTGCACTGCCGCGGAGATGGCGGCGATCGATCTGGCTGAATGGCGCAACAGCCTGCGGCTGAACCTTCCCGGCGGGGATGCTTATGTTCTTCGCGATGTGGCGACGCCTCTTGCGGTTGACATTTGGGTCATGTGGACGGACCCGGGGCTTGCCGCCGGGTTGGCGACCGCTGGGGCCTGTCCTGCAGCAGCGATTGGCGTCGGCACTACGGCGCCGCGCTGTCTTTATTTCAGGGCCGCCATATGACGATTACCCAAAAATTCAGGCAGACCGGCGTGAGCCTGGTCGAGCTGATGATCTCCATCACCATCGGCATGGTGATTCTTGCGGCCATCCTCGCGGTTTACACCTCGACGAGCTCAACCAGCAAGCAATCTGAAACAGGCACCCGCATGAGCGAGGACGCCGCGGTCGCGCTCAATTACATGAGCAATTACATCCGCATGGCCGGGTTCAGCGTTCCGCTGGCCAATGTGCCGGCCAATACGGCCGTGGTTGGAACGGGGACACTTGAAACCGCCGATCGCAATTTTGTGGGCGCTGGTGTGCGGGGTTGTGATACCGGTTTTACCAATCCCACGGTAACGCCCACCACGTCATTGGCGTGCAATACCGGAACGGGAACGGCGGCCATCACGGTGCGGTTTCAGGGCGACACCAGCAATACGACCCCTTCCGGCGGCAATCCCACCGATTGCMTGAATCAGGCCGTCACGACGCTTGCGACGTCGGATTTCGATGGGGGCGTTCCGTACCCGCTGGTGGAGTCGCGCTTCTACATAAAGACTGCCACCAACAGCGGTACGCCGGAGYTRTTTTGCGGAGGCAATGGCAATGCCACTTTCACCGCGCAACCCATCATGCAGTATGTTGAAAATCTGGCCTTTACCTATGGTGTGGCAGATGACGTGTCCTCCCGCCAGATTACAAGCTATTTGACGGCGGCGCAGGTAGATGCATTGGGCGGCACGATAGACCAAAGATGGTCGCGCGTGGTCAGCGTCAAGATTTGCCTGGTTATGCGCAGTGAAATGCGCGACCAGAATGCGCCTGGCTCTTACCGCAACTGCGCAGGCAATGTGGTGGCGTCGCCGAACAATTACCTGCGTCGCTCATTCGAGACAGTGGTCACTTTGCGAAACCGTGGTGGATTTTCTTCATGACACCTGACATCAACAAACCCAGCGACATCCACCTTGTGAAAAGGGCGAAAGAAGAGCGCGGAATCGTGCTGGTTCTGGCGTTGATCCTGCTGGTGATCATTTCCATGGTGGCCATCATGGCCGTCAAGGGCTCCATTTCGGGGGAACAGGTTTCCAATAATCTGCGCTCAAACGCGGTGGCGACCCAAGCCGCTGAAACCGCCTTGCGCTATTGCGAAAACCAGGTTTTGAGCGGCGTTTCCGCGCTGGTCATCAATGACTTGCCGGTTGGCGGTACCGAAACCATTCCCAACCTGTGGGCTACCCGTGCCAACTGGAC
>NZ_JBFUBD010000498.1:0-1757 GCF_056405935.1 Polaromonas sp. P1_E3 | reverse complement strand
CCCTTGCCTTGCTCTGCAATGTGTTTGAGGCTTTGATCAAGGCTCCACGAATGCATGGAGCGGCCTGTCTCAAGAACGTCCAGCACTGACAAAGRCTCATGCACCCGTGCCGGCACGACATCGTCGGCCGACCAGGCGCCTTTGACCAGGGCCAGGTGCAGGCTTTGGCTGGGCTTGTCCCGGAAGGCGTGGGCGGTGAATTCGCCAAACGCGGTTTGCAGCGCGCGGGTGCCGATTTTTTCTACCAGCGAATCATTGCGGCTGCGGTGTTCGATCAGGTCGGCGATGGTGCCGATCTTCAGGTTGTGCTCCGCCGCGAACAGCAGCAGATCCGGCAGCCGGGCCATGGTGCCGTCGTCTTTCATGATCTCGCAAATGACGGCGGCGGGCGAGCAGCCGGCCATGCCGGCCAGGTCGCAGCCGGCTTCGGTGTGGCCCGCGCGCATCAGCACGCCGCCGTCAACCGCCTGCAGCGGAAAGATGTGGCCGGGCTGGACCAGGTCGGTGACTTTGGCATCTTTGGCGACGGCCGCCTGTACGGTGCGCGCACGGTCGGCGGCCGAAATGCCCGTGGTCACGCCTTCGGCGGCTTCGATGGACACCGTAAAAGCCGTGGAGTGCTTGGTGCCGTTGCGCGTGGCCATGGGCGGCAGCTGCAGGAGTTCGCAGCGCTCACGGGTCAGGGTCAGGCAGATCAGCCCACGGCCGAAACGTGCCATGAAGTTGATGGCTTCCGCCGTAACGTGGTCTGCTGCGAGAACCAGGTCACCTTCGTTTTCACGGTCTTCTTCATCAATCAGGATGACCATGCGGCCGGCGCGCATGTCGGCAACGATGTCTTCAACGGGGGAAATGGCTGTGGTCATGGTTCAGGGCTTTTTTAGGATGTTGTTATGGGTGTCGCCCAGCATGCGCTCTACGTAGCGCGCGATCAGGTCGATTTCGAGGTTGACGTGTGAGCCCGCGGCCAGGCGGCCCAGCGCGGTGTTCTGCACGGTGTGGGGAATGAGGTTGATGCTGATTTCCGTGCCGTCCGCACCACCCGTTGCATCGGCCAGGTCCGTGACCCGGTTGACGGTGAGGCTCACGCCGTTGACGGTGATGGAGCCCTTGTACGCCAGGTACTTCCCGAGTTCGCGCGGGGCGCGAATTCGCAGCTCCCAGCTTTCGCCCACCTGGGCAAAATGCGTCACGCTGCCAATGCCGTCCACATGGCCCGAAACGATATGGCCGCCGAGGCGGTCATGCGCCCGCAGGGCTTTTTCGAGGTTGATGGGGCCGGTTTCTGCCAGGCCGGTGGTTTTGGCCAGGGATTCAGCAGATATCTCGATGGTGAAGCGGTTGAGGGGAAGGTCCAGCGTTGTGGCCGTCATGCAGGCGCCGTTGAGCGCGATGCTGTCGCCCAGGCCCACGTCATCAAGGTAACCCGCAGGCGCCTCGATGGTGAGGCGCTTGCCGTGGTCTGAAGAGCTGCCCAGGCTTTGGATGGCGACGATGCGCCCCAAGCCGGTAATGATTCCGGTAAACATGGCGCCATTTTCGCAGGGATTCCGGCTACGGCGGCATGGACGGCGCCAAAGGCCCGGAAAAGAGGGTGTTCAGCGGTGATTCACAGGGTTTGTGCCGGATTTGCGGGCCGGTTTAGCCGTTTTTACTCAAGAAAAACGGCTGCAGCCCAATGCTGGCGGGCGCAAGCAGCTATTAGTTTTATAGCGTTCGCGCGATGTTTCGTGTGCGTCCGCCGGACAGGCCGATGT
>NZ_JBFUBD010000497.1:0-1761 GCF_056405935.1 Polaromonas sp. P1_E3 | reverse complement strand
GCTCGGTGCCGTTGATCACAAAAGAGCCCTTGTCGGTCATGAGCGGCACTTCGCCCATGTATACCTCTTGCTCTTTCACTTCCTTGACCACCTTGGACTGCGATGTGGAGGATTCGCGGTCATAAATGATCAGCTGCACCTTGGCACGTACGGCCGAGGCGAAAGTAAGGCCACGAGTCTGGCACTCGCGCACGTCAAATGCTGGTTTGGCCAGGTTGTACTCGATGAACTTCATCTCGACAAACCCGTTGTGCGAGACGATAGGGAAGGCGTTTTCAAACGCTGCCTGCAGGCCTTCAACGGTGCGCTTTTGAGGTGCACGGTCGGCTTGCAGGAACGCTGTATACGCGTCTTTCTGCATTTGCAGCAAATAGGGAACAGTCAACACGCTTTCGCGGTTGCCGAAGCTTTTGCGGATGCGTTTACGTTCGGTGTAGGAATAGGCCATGAGTTCTCCGCGTTGATGGGCTCTGGCGACTCTCGTGCCCGAATACACCACGTATTCAGGCAGCTTGGTGGTTGGCCACTACCAACCATGGCGGACGGTGACGCATTGCACGTCACCCGAACCAAGGCGTTTTCTGCAGTCGGGGTCAGAAAACACTGGAAAAAAGACTGATCTCAATCATTTTTCCAGTGTTTCTACAAAATACTGGGCAGGCTGCAGGCCTGTCAGGGGTCGAAGAACACTGGAAAGCAGACGATGAGTCTGCTTTCCAGTGTGCTCCTTGAAGCACGAAAGGCTGGAAGCCCGACTCCGGTCTTCCAGCCTTCTCAAACACCAAGAATTACTTGAGTTCGACTTTCGCGCCAGCTTCTTCAAGCTTCTTCTTCGCAGCTTCTGCGTCAGCCTTTGGAGCGCCTTCCTTGACGTTCTTCGGAGCGCCGTCAACCAGGTCCTTGGCTTCTTTGAGGCCCAGACCGGTGATTTCGCGAACAGCCTTGATGACCGACACCTTGTTGGCGCCAGCTTCGAGCAGCACGACATTGAAGTCGGTCTTCTCTTCAGCAGCTGCAGCAGCACCGCCGCCACCGCCAGCAGCGGGAGCGGCCATAGCAGCTGCGCTCACGCCAAATTTCTCTTCGATGGATTTCACCAGTTCGTTGAGTTCG
Source organism: Polaromonas sp. P1_E3 (assembly GCF_056405935.1). NCBI lineage: Bacteria > Pseudomonadati > Pseudomonadota > Betaproteobacteria > Burkholderiales > Comamonadaceae > Polaromonas > Polaromonas sp. P1_E3. The sequence goes on along the minus strand of NZ_JBFUBD010000497.1, from coordinate 648 downwards.
AGGACCGTCATGCTATCCAGCGCGGTCAAAAATGCGTCTTTATCGAATGCCATTTTGAATTTCCTAAAAAGTTGGGTACAAATTACGCTGCTACAGCTTCAGCTGCTGCGGGGGCATCGGCTGCGCCGCCGCCCTTTTTGGCCGCCAGGGCGCCCAGCACAACGGCCGTACGCGACATAGGCGACATCAGCAAGCCACACAACTGGGCGAGCAACACTTCCTTGGAAGGAATGTTGGCCAGTTGCTTCACGCCGTTCACGTCCAGGGATTTGCCACCGAATGCACCACCGCGAATCACCAACTTATCATTGGTTTTAGCGAAGTCAGCGACTACTTTTGCAGCAGCCACAGCATCTGTGGAAAAGCCATAGATCAGCGGGCCGGTCATCTGGTCGGACACGATTTCGAATGCACTGCCTGCCACGGCACGGCGAGCCAGGGTGTTCTTCAGAACACTCAGGTTCACGCCTTTGTCGCGGGCTTGGCTGCGCAGACGGGTCATGTCAGCGACCGTGATGCCACGGTATTCCGCCATCACGAGCGTTTGAGCTTTAGCGGCGAGGCCAGTCACTTCATCAATGACGGCTTGTTTCTCACTGCGGTTGAGACTCAAGGTCTACTCCTTAAAAATGTGTGGTCGGGTTAGGG
>NZ_JBFUBD010000496.1:0-1763 GCF_056405935.1 Polaromonas sp. P1_E3 | reverse complement strand
GGTTCTCGCAGACGGCGGGGCTGGTCTTCAGGCCTGCGATAACTTCAACCACCTTCATCAGCGGAACGGGGTTAAAAAAGTGGTAGCCAGCCAGGCGCTCGGGGTGCTTGRGCGCCGCCGCGATGGCTGTTACGGAGAGCGAGGATGTGTTGGTGGCCAGCACGGTTTGTGCGGGGACCAGCGCCTCCAGCTCGGAAAACAGGGTTTGCTTGACGTCCAGCCGCTCGACGATGGCTTCAACAATGAGGTCACAGCCGGCGAGATCGGCGAGGGTGCCGGCAATCAGCAAGCGGTCTTTGTGGCCTGCAGCAGCGGCGGGGTCGAGGCGGCCTTTTTCCACCAGCTTGTCCCATTGGGTGCAGATGGCTTCGCGTGCCTTTCCTGCGGCGCCTGCTTGCGCGTCCATCAACTGGACGGTGCTGCCCGCCTGCGCCGCGATCTGGGCAATGCCGCGCCCCATGGCACCCGTGCCAACTATTCCCACATTTTTGTAATTTACTTCCATACCTAATTATGGCCGACCGTATTTGTCGGCGTACCGTGCCAAAATTGCCCACTTCATGAAACTTGCCAAGACGCCTGTCAAATACCTCCTTGGCATTCTGCTGATGGGTGCTGCCATCCAAACCATGGCCTTGTCGCTGGGCCGTATGCGCGGCGCCACGCTTGTCGGACGTCCCCTTGATGTCACCGTGTCGGCCAATCTGGATGGCGCCGAAGGGCTGTCTGCCGTATGCGTGGCGGCCGATGTGTTTTTTGGCGATAGCCAGGTTCCCCAGGACAAGGTGCGCGTCGCCAATTCACAAGGCGCTTCCGGCGAGGCGTTGATCCGCATTCGCACAAGCTCCAATGTCGATGAGCCTGTGGTGACGCTTTACGTGCGTGAAGGATGCCTGCAGAAAAACACGCGCAAGTATGTGCTGCTGGCAGAAGTGGCTGGAGAAAACACCAACTCGGTCCCGGTGGTCAGCGGAAAAGCAGTGTCGGCTGGACCACTTGCGGCGCAGGTGCCTGGAGGGCAGGGTGCTGCGGACAACGGTTTAAAGCCCCAGGCAGGCGCAGCCCGTTCCGCCGACGGAAAAGCTCAAAGGGCAAGATCCGAAAAGAATCCCTCCGTTGCGGGCAATGAACTGCGGGCGGCTACTCCAGCCGCGGCGCTGCGAGCCACGCCTTCTATTCGCCCGGCGGGCAAAGCCGCCCCCGGGCCGGCCCGCAAATCTGGTTCGCGCCTGAAACTTGATCCCGTCGACCTCGCAGCGGAGCGCGACCCCGTGCTTCGATCTTCGCCTGAGCTGTTGACGGAACCCTCAATGAATGCCCAGCAACGCGCTGCCGCTGCTGCACTGTGGCAAGCGCTTAACGCCCAGCCCCAGGACATGGTACGAGACAACCAGCGCCTGAAGTCGCTGGAGGCCGACGTTGCCGGCATGCTTGCACAAAGCCAGAAAACTGAAAAAGCCGTGATGGAAATGCGTGGACAGCTCGAGCAGGCACGCGGAGAACGCTATAACAACTGGCTCGTATATGCCCTTTGCGCTTTGCTGGCCACCTCCCTTCTGGTGATTCTGGCGCTGTGGATGCGCAGTCGGCAGCAAAGCCGTATCAGCCGCGGATCGTGGTGGGGCAAGGGCTTTGCCGAAGACAGCGCACCTTACGTGACTGAAGGTGGGGGGAACACTGGCAAGGGCTTTTTGCGCAGGGCTCAAGAGGCTGAATCGGTGAGCGCCGGGCCTTTGCCCGATTCGCTGGTTGATTTCGATCCC
>NZ_JBFUBD010000495.1:0-1764 GCF_056405935.1 Polaromonas sp. P1_E3 | reverse complement strand
GTGTAAGAACTCATGTAGAGTCATGCCGCATAAGTGCAGCGTCAAGTAAAACAGCTGCTAGTACTTTTGAGGCACTTGATTCCTGAATTACGTGCCATTGTAAGAACTCACGCGACTAGCCGTCCGATGTGAGGTTGGGAGATATCTGCTATGACAACGATGGTGTCGAACCTGGAATTGATTCGCCGGGTACCCCTTTTTTCAGTATTGACTGCCAGTCAGGCCGCCTCGGTTGCCGATACCGTGGTCAAGCGCCGGTTCAAGCGCGGTGAGCCTATCGTGGAGCAGGGCAAGAAATCCAACGCCCTTTCCATCATCCTGACCGGCCGGGCCCGCGTCATCACCACGGACTCCCGCGGCCGCGAGGTCATCCTGGCCACCATGCACCCTGGTGACTACGTGGGTGAAATGAGCCTCATTGACAACGAACCCCACTCCGCCACGGTGCGCGCCGAGATCCAGACCGATGCCCTGATCCTTGGCCGCCTGGAATTCGCCCGTTGCCTTCCGGAAAACAGCTCCATGGCCTATGCCGTTCTGAAGGGGCTGGTCCAGCGGTTGCGCCATGCAGACCGGCAAATCGAGTCGCTGGCGCTGATGGATGTCTATGGCCGTGTAGCAAGGGCCCTGCTCGAATTCGCCAACGAGGACGGCAGTGGCAATGCCGTGATCCGCGACAAGGTTTCGAGGCAGGATCTGGCCAAGATGGTTGGCGCTTCGCGCGAAATGGTCAGCCGGGTGATGAAGGATCTTGAGGAGCGCGGGTTTATCGAAACCCGCGATGACGGCTCGCTTTTGGTGAAAGAGCGCCTTCATACTTTGGGGTGAAGGCCCCGGCGGCATCTGCCACCCTGGTTGGCGTCTCTGGCGCCCCTTCGAACCGCTTACCAACTGCGGTAAGCTCTTGGTACCAGCCGGGCCATGACTTACTCACTCGATACCCTGAACTCCAGAAATTCCCCTGCCGCGGGTGCGCCCGGCGGCATCAAGCGCTTTGCCCATGAAGTCAGCCTGATTCTGGGTCTGCTCGGCCTGATTTTCTGGCTCGCGGCACTGCTCAGCTATTCACCGCAGGATGCCGCCTGGTCGACTTCCGGCTCTGCGGATGTCCTGGGCGGGGCCCAGGTGGCAGCCCGCAACTGGGGCGGTCGCCTGGGTGCATGGCTGGCGGATGCCAGCTATTACCTGCTGGGTTTTTCCGTCTGGTGGGCCCTGGCGACAGGTACCCAGGCCTGGCTGTCCTCGCTGGCGCGCTGGCTTCGCGGCGAGCCGCTTGCGGCCGATTCATCCCACTCCGCGGGACGGATCCGCTTCTGGCTGAGCCTGCTCCTCCTTTTGCTGGCCAGCGCGGCGCTGGAATGGTCACGGCTGTACCGCTTTGAATTCAGGTTGCCTGGGCATGCCGGCGGCGTGCTGGGTTACCTGGCCGGAATGCAGGGCGAGAAATGGCTGGGCTTTGCCGGCTCAGGCCTGGTCTTCATCGCGCTGGGCGTGATCGCCGTGTCCGCCGTGTTTGGCTTTTCGTGGGCGCACGTGGCGCTGCGTGTTGGCGCCTGGATTGACAACCTGATTGACTCCCGCCGTGAGAAGCGCGAAATCGCCGAAGACCTGGCCTTCGGCAAGCTGGCTGCCCGCGAGCGTGAGGAGACCCTGATCGACGAACGCATCGAGATTGAAGAACATCATCCGGTGCCGGTTCTGATTGAACCTGTACTTGTGGACATTCCCAAAAGCGAGCGTGTGGCGAAGGAACGGCAAAAACCC
>NZ_JBFUBD010000494.1:0-1765 GCF_056405935.1 Polaromonas sp. P1_E3 | reverse complement strand
GCGCCTGCGGTCTGGCAAAGCCAGTCCCGCGGCCCCGCTGGTAGTGTCCAAAGAATTCTTCAACCCAGCATGAGCCGCGGAACCGGCTTTGCCGGGCCGCAGGCGGGCGGCCCCCCCGGGGGGCAGCGACCCACACGAAGTGGGGGAGCGTGGGGGCTACATATAATCGCCCTGTGCCCCACCACCCCGCATCCCGCCCGACCCCTCCCGTATGGGAACGCCTTGCCGCCTGGCTGGCTTTCCTGGCCGTGGCGGCGGCGTTGTGGGCACCGGTGTCCATGCTCGCCCAGGACGTGCGCAGCGGCAAGCTGAGCGGCATTTGCACCGTCAACACCGCTTCGTCTGATGCCGGCATTGACTCCACCGACGGCAACGCTGCCTCTGCAGGCCAGCGCTGCGACCTGTGCGGCTCAGCAGGGCTGGCACTGCCGCCTCTGCCGGTGGCAAACGTTTCCTGTGTCACGGGTACCGCGGTGGCGGTGGCGGATATTCCGGCAACCACCGGCACTGCCATCTCCGGGCTGCCTTTCAGCCGCGGACCTCCCGCACTTTGAACTGAACGTCCCCTTGCCCCAGGCTGGAAGCTTGTGGCATTTTGCGCGCTGCCTTGCGGCCGCTGCGCCATTGTTCATTTCGAATGTGAGTCTCCCGAACTTTCCGCTCACCGTATGCCTGGCCCGCGCCACTGCGTTGGTCTGACCGGATTCAGTTTCGACCGTAGATTTTTCTGCCTTTAATTTCAACGCCATAAGAACCATGAAATATTCAAACGCTATCAAAACCATAGCTGCTTGCGCTCGTCCATATTGGGCTGCAGCCCTATTTATTGCATTTTCCCTGCCCGCTGCCGCGCACGTCACCCTGGAATACCAGGTCGCCAATGCAGGCAGCTATTACAAGGGCACGTTCAAGGTCGGGCATGGTTGCGGGAATTCACCCGTCAAGCAGATCGTGGTTACTATCCCCACGGGTGTTCAGGGCGCCAAGCCCATGCCCAAAGCCGGCTGGACACTGGAAGTCACGCGTGACAAGCTGGCGCAACCCAGGGATGACCACGGCAAAACCGTCACCGAAGACGTGTCGCGGATCAGCTGGACGGCTAAAACCCCGGCAGACTACCTGCAGAACGACTGGTACGACGAATTTGTGCTGCAGGCCAAACTACCGGCACAAGCGGGCATGTTGTATTGGCCGGTCAGCCAGGTTTGCGAGACCGGCAAGGTTGACTGGGTTGAAGTGCCCAAGCCAGGCCAAAAAATGTCGGATCTCAAAAACCCTGCTGCTGCGCTTGAGCTGATGCCTGCAGGCGGCGGTGAACACAATCACTGAGCGCCCAGCGGTTTTATTCCAGATTCAATTTACTGCTTCAAGGAGCATTTACCCATGACATCCGCAAAATTCTCAAAAGCCGTGTTGGCATTTTCAATGGCACTGACCAGCATGCTCGCCCTGGCCCAGACGGCCGCCGTCAAGGTTGATGGCGCGTGGGCACGCGCCACTGTGCAAGGGCAAAAAGGCACGGGCGCTTTTATGAGCCTCACGGCCAAGGACGGCGCCCAGCTGATCGGCGTGTCGTCGCCGGTGGCGGGCGTGGCTGAAGTGCATGAAATGAAAATGGATGGCGACATCATGAAAATGCGCGCTGTGCCATCGCTTGATTTGCCAGCCGGCAAAAAGGTCGAGCTCAAGCCAGGGGGTTACCACGTCATGCTGATGGACCTTAAAGCGCCGCTGGCAAAGGACAGCACGGTGCCCGTGACCCTGC
>NZ_JBFUBD010000493.1:0-1765 GCF_056405935.1 Polaromonas sp. P1_E3 | reverse complement strand
CTCAAAAACCGCGCTACGGCGCGGTTTTTTTATGCCTCAACGATAATGCCTCATGTCTACAAGCGATAACGTCGACCCCGCCGAATTGGCAAAATTTTCAGATTTGGCCCACCGGTGGTGTGATACCGAAAGCGAATTCCGCCCTTTACATCAGATCAATCCCCTCCGCCTGGGCTGGATCGAAAGCATCGTCCCGCTCRAAGGACTGCGTGTGCTCGACGTGGGCTGCGGCGGCGGCATTTTGGCGGACGCGATGGCGCGCCGGGGTGCTGACGTAATCGGGATCGATCTGGCCACCAAAGCGCTGAAAGTTGCCCAGCTTCACGCGCTGGAGGCCCAGACGGAAGGTGTGCAATACCGTGAAATCAGCGCGGAAGCGCTGGCGGCCGAGCAACCGGGCAGTTTTGATGTGGTTACCTGCATGGAAATGCTGGAGCACGTGCCGGACCCGTCTTCTATCGTCAAAGCCTGTGCCCGACTGGTCAAACCGGGCGGATATGTGTTTTTCTCCACGATCAACCGAAACGCCAAAGCCTTCCTGTTCGCCATTGTGGGTGCGGAATACGTGTTGAACATGCTGCCGCGCGGCACCCATGAGTACGCGAAACTCATCAAACCCAGTGAATTGGCAGGCTACTGCCGGGCTTCAGGCTTGTCGCTTGAGCAAACCCGCGGGATGGAGTACAACCCGCTGACACGCCATTACTGGCTCAGCGCAGACACCAGCGTCAATTATTTGCTGGCCACCCAGAAGAACTGAGCCGCCTGAAGGCCTGGTCCTTGCGGCTTTCTGCCATCCTTCCCCTTGTTCTTCAGCCAGGTTAGTCACCGATATGTTCAACAACATCTCCGCCGTCCTTTTTGACCTCGACGGCACCTTGATTGATAGCGCTCCCGATCTGGGTGCCGCAGCCGACAAAATGCGCACGGACCGCGGCATGGAATCGCTTCCCCTGGCGCTTTACCGACCGATGGCCGGCGCAGGTGCACGCGGCATGATTGCCGTGGCTTTTGGGCTGGGACCGGAAGACGCTGGATTTGGCGAGCTCCGGGAAGAATTTTTCAGCAACTATGAATCGCGCATGACCGAAAACACCCTGGTGTTTGACGGCGTCGYTGAGCTCATCGCCCGGATTGGCCGTGCGGGCTTGAAATGGGGCGTGGTTACCAACAAATCGGCACGGTTTACCGTCCCGCTGACCAAGGCCATGCCGCTGTTCGACACGGCCCAGGCGATCATCAGCGGAGATACCACGCCCTACGCCAAACCGCATCCGGCGCCCCTTCTGGAGGCGGCTCGCCAGCTCGACCTGTCGCCAGAGCACTGTATTTATGTAGGCGACGACGAGCGCGACATTGTGGCTGGCCGCGCTGCCGGCATGCCCACAGTGGCCGCCGCCTACGGCTACCTCGGCAAAACCGCCGATACGGCTGGCTGGAAAGCCGACGCCACCATTGCCTCACCCGGCGCCCTCTTGAATTTTCTCCGAATGGCGTAAACTAGGCCTCCTGGGGCTGCATTGGTTTCGACGTGGGTTCGGACGCGGTGTGGTGCATGTCGAGCTGAGTGTGCTCGTTAAACTGATTCAAACAAACTAACTGCAAACGACGAACGTTTCGCACTCGCTGCTTAATTGCCAGTGAGCTTTACAACAGCAGGCCGATGGGCTGGGCAAGGGGTGTTTAGCGCAAGTTAAACGCTCCCGGCTGTAAAGATAATTTCATCGGCTGGCTCCGGGCTGGGTACCTTAACCCGGGGCAAGAA
>NZ_JBFUBD010000492.1:0-1771 GCF_056405935.1 Polaromonas sp. P1_E3 | reverse complement strand
GCCCGGCTGTAGGTGTTGTAGGGCGTATCGGCCAGCAGGTCGCGTTTTCGCAGGTTGCCGTCAAATCTGTCGCCAAGCCCATAAATCACGGTGGGATCGGTCTGCAGCAGCATGCCCAGGCGCAGCCGGTTGGTGAAAACGCCGCCGATCTGGGCGCGGTCCGACGGCTTGCCAGTTTCCTTTTCGACAATGCTGGCCAGGATCAGGGCCTCGTCGGGGGTTTTCAGCGGCGTGTCGGGGCTTCGCATCGACCACGCTGCGTCCAGCCGCTTGTCCATGGCGCGTGCTGCGCGCTTGAGCACGGCCAGGTCGCTGGAGCCCTTGGCGTAGGTGTACGTGTCAGGAAAGAAGCGGCCTTCGGGGTGCACACCCGGCTTGCCCAGCTTTTGCATGATGGTTTCAGGTGCCAGGCCAAGCGTATCGGGCGCAAGCTGCTCTGCTTTTTGTAGCGCCGCGCGCACCTGGTTGAAGGTCCAGCCTTCGACCAGCGTCACGCTTTTGAGGGCTTGATCGCCGCGCACCAGCATGGCCAGCAGCTTTTGCGGCGTGGTGCCGGGCACCAGCTCATAGCTGCCGGCCTTGATCAGCCGGGCCTGGCCGGAAAAGCGGAACCAGGCATGGAGAAAGATCGCCGGCACGTCGGCGCCGCTGGCAACGATGACCTCGGCCACGCTACTGGCGGGGGTGCCGGGCTCGATTTCGAGGTCCACCACCTGGCTGCCGGGCGCCAGCCGCAGGGGAATCGGCTCGTGCAGCCACCACAAACCCGCGCCAAACAACAGCAGGGCGCCGGCAAATACCAGTATCAACAGACTTGTAAAGACACGACGCACGACCCAGCTACCTTTTCTGTACAGAACGCAAAACCTCCAGCCTATGATAATTCAGCCCATCCCCTCATCGAATGTGAACGCCCCATGACCCTGCCTGTTGCTGCTCCCCTGATTTCCGGCATCACCGAACTGGCGCACCTGGGCGTCATCCGCGTCACGGGCGAAGATGCTGTCACGTTTTTGCAGGGCCAGCTGACCCAGGACGTTGCGTTAATGGGGGCCGGCGAAGCGCGCCTGGCGGCTTTCTGCAATGCCAAGGGCCGGATGCAGGCGAGTTTTGTGGTGTTCAAGCGCAGCAGCGATGCCGGCCAGGACGTGTTGCTGCTGTGCAGCCGCGACATCCTGCCCGCCACGCTCAAGCGCCTGTCGATGTTTGTGCTGCGCGCCAAGGCCCGATTGACCGATGCCACCGCAGAATTTGCGCTCTACGGCATCACCGGAAATGCTATCGATTCGATAGCTGGTGGCGCACGGCCTGTATGGTCAAAAGCCGATATTGGTGATGTAAATGTGGTGTTTTTGCACCCCGGCGCTGGCCAGGCGCGTGCAATCTGGTGCGCACCGGCCGCGTCGTCCGCACCCGAAGGTCCGCGCATTGACGGCGCCTTGTGGCACTGGCTGGACGTGCAGTCCGGTATTGCGATGATCACGCAGCCGATTTTTGAAGCTTTTGTGCCGCAAATGCTCAATTACGAATCCGTCGGCGGGGTGAGCTTCAAAAAAGGTTGTTACCCGGGCCAGGAAATCGTTGCGCGCAGCCAGTTCCGCGGCACGCTTAAACGGCGCGCTTACCTTGTTCATACCGCCGGGACGCCGGCGCCAGGCCAGGAGGTTTTTCACGCTTCTGACGCAGAGCAGCCCTGCGGGCTGGTCGCCGCGGCCGCTGTCAACCCTTCGGGCGGTTTTGACGCCATCGTGTCCATGCAAACTACTGCCGC
>NZ_JBFUBD010000491.1:0-1781 GCF_056405935.1 Polaromonas sp. P1_E3 | reverse complement strand
GATCGCGGCGTATTCAGCCTGGTCGTGTTGCCACAGTGCTGCCGGCTGCCATAGCCGAACGGGCGCAGAGACTGTCCCGCCCGACGTCACCCGAAGGTAGAGCGTATTGACGGCGCCGGGCTTGAGGCGAACCGGCATGACATGGTTGCGGTGCACCACTGCCCGGTCGGCAAAAGGCAAAAGGTCGCCACCGATCTGCCCCACAAAACCGCCTTTGCCATCCGGCGAATAAAGCTCCAGCCGGTCCAGTGGCGGATAGGCCAGCTCCAGCATCCAGTCTGCAGGCGTGGCGCGTTCTGTCCTCAGGTTCACGCGCAGCCAGATGGCCGAGCTGGTCAAGCCAAAGTTGGTGGCCGAGCCGGTTTGCGGCACAGGCTGAAAGCGCGCCTGGGCCTCCGCCTTTAAAAGGTCGGCCAGTGTGAGCTCGCCACCGGCGTCTTCCAGGTAGGTGAATGACTGCGACAGCACATATTTGCCGTCGTTTCCAATGGCGATCTCACCCGCTTTGGCTTGCGGCTGCAGGGATTCCTGCGCCTGCGCCCAGGTCCAGGGGCCCGCACCGGCCGCAAGCACGGCCAGTGCAAACCCCAGCAGGTACCGGATGCAGCACCTCATGGATTGGCGGCAGGCGGCGGCGATTTACGCTGTAGCACCCGTCCCGGCGAGACTGGAGAGGCCCGGACGACGMCAGCGGCATGCCGCTGGCCATTGCAGGTTTCATGGCTTATCGCCAGGTTTTCCGCATGGCTGTTGCCCCCTTCGCTCAGCGGCAGGATGTGTTCCAGCGTGGCGGCCTCGGGCATGACGTGTTCACCGCACACCCAGCACGGCACCTTCCCGTGGAGCTGCCGCGCCACGATTTTGTAGATCTTGTCCCGGGTAAGCCCCAACCTGCTCACGGCAGCGTTTTCATCTGGCGGCCGCCAGGGGCAGCCGCCTTGGACCAGCACTCATGGCCACGCCCCTATTCGATCCTGGCCGGCCGCGTATCGGCGGGCTGGGTGAAAGAATCTTCCCACTGCGTGGCAAAACGGTCGTTCTTGTCGATGCGAATGCCGCCCGTACCATCGGGATTGAAGCCGACATTGCTGGGGGTTGCCGCCCGCGATGCTTCGGGCTGGTTGTCCTTGTTGAGCTCTTTCAACGCGGCGTCCTTGGCGGCCTTGACACGCTCCCGGGTGAATGACTCCAGGTCGGCGTGAAAGCTGCTGTCACCGCCGCGCGTTTCCTGGTGCTCCTGCACGAGCTCTTCCGGAATTTCACCCAGGAATGCGGCACGCATAGCGCTGACTGTGGGCGGCCGGCTGGCCTTGATGGACGTATAGGCAATGCCGCAATCAGACAGCAGGGTTTCCTTGAGCTCGCGGGTGGCCCGGCTCACGTCGCGCTTGCCGCGCAAATCAACACACCCAACGACCTTGCCGTCGAGGGTGCACACCGTGAAGGTCGTGTAAACACCGTTGAGCAATTCAAGCAGGCGTGCTGTTTTTTCCTTGTCTTTTTCCTTCTCTTTTTCTTTCTCCAGCGGAATGGTGAAGCGCAACACCGGCAGCTTGACCATCACCGCATGATCGTGGAAGGCGCTTCGCAGCCATTTCCATACTTCGTATTCATCGTTGCTGACCACGCCCCTGGCGCGCAGCGGCCATTTGTGGGGAATCCGCAGCTTCGCGCTTGAGCTTTTCCGCAGCCAGGCGGCATACAGCAAAATACCCGCTAGCGCGCCCACGGCGACGCCCAGCAATGTCATCAGCCAGGAAATCAGGTTCAAGATGCAGTTC
>NZ_JBFUBD010000490.1:0-1782 GCF_056405935.1 Polaromonas sp. P1_E3 | reverse complement strand
ATGGAGAAATTCGCGGGCTACGGCTTTAACAAGTCGCACTCCGCCGCCTATGCGCTGCTGGCCTATCACACGGCCTGGCTCAAGGTGCACTACACCGCCGAATTCTTCGCCGCCAACATGACGGTGGAAATGGACGACACCGACAAGCTCAAGATCCTGTTCGGTGACGCGCAGAAGATGGGCATCCAGTTCGAGTCGCCCGACATCAACCGCGGCGACTACCGGTTTGAGCCGATCAGCGCCACGTCCGTTCGCTATGGCCTGGGTGCTGTCAAGGGCACGGGCCAGCAGGCGATTGCCGCGATCGTGGCAGCCCGCAAGGAAGGCGGCCCTTTCACTTCGCTCTATGATTTTTGCGTGCGCGTGGACCGCAGCCGGCTCAACAAGCGAACGGTGGAAGCCCTTATCAAGGGTGGCGCCTTCGACAACCTGCAGCTCAACCGTGCGTCGCTGCTGGCGTCGGTAGACCGCGCCTTTGAGTTTGCCGCCGCGACCGAAGCCAATGCCAACCAGGGCGGGCTGTTCGACATGTCTGACTCGCATGCGGCCAGCACGCAGGAACCGGCGCTGGTCGAGGCCATGCCCTTCGGCGTGAAGGCGCGGCTGGTGCAGGAGAAAACCGCCATCGGTTTTTACCTCTCGGGGCATCTGTTTGACGAGGTCGAAACCGAGGTCCGGCAGTTCGCCAAGCGAAAGATCGAGGACCTGATCGACTCGCGCGAGCCGCAGCTGCTGGCCGCGATCCTCAGCGACCTGCGCGTGATCAACGGCAACCGCGGAAAGTTGATCATTTTCAAGCTCGACGACAAGACCGACGTGCTTGAAGCTTCGGTGGACGAAGCGACTTTCAACGCCAACCGCAACCTGCTCAAGGACGACGAACTGGTCATCGTGCAAGGCACGCTGCAGGGCGCGTCGGAGCGTTTTGGCCGCCGCTTCAAGGTCACGCAGGTCTGGGACCTGGAAACTGCCCGCTGCAAATTTGGCAAGTACCTGCGCGTGGCGGTCAATGGCACCGCGCCGGATATTTCCCGGCTGGTCAGGGACTTCCCGCCACGCCGCGAGATGTCAGACCAGGGAGAGCTGAGCCGTGGCTTGCCGGTGCGTTTGAGCCTCAGGCGCCATGGCGAGGCGGGCGGCGTGGCGGCGGAGCTTCATCTGGGAGAAGCCGCCAAATTCTTTCCGACGGATGCCGCGCTGGCCAGCTGGATGGCGCAAGCCGACAAAGGGCTTGTACAGATCGTTTATGAGTGAAAAAGGCCTCTAGGCCAATAGGGACGAGCGCAAGCAGCTATAAAAAAGGTAGCGCTAGGCTTAGTCTTTGGGGCCAAATTCAACGGGGAAGTCTGTAATCACCTTGCCGTTTTCGTCTGGAGGAATGCGTTCTGCCTTCTCTACAGCGCGGAGAACGGCGTCGTCCCAAGCCGGCACCCCACTGGATTTGCTCAGCTTCGAGCTCATGATAAGCCCCGTGGAGGAGACTTTCACCTGGACTATGGCTTTCGGATTTCCCTGAATGCTTTCAGGATTTGCAAACACGATGTTGCGCTTGAACAAAGCGGCCAGTCGTCCTTTGTAATTTGCCGATGGGCCGCCGGCCTTTTGCGCCGTACCAGCGGCCTCGGCGCCACCGGTGGCACCGGCCTGGCCCATCATTCGCTTGAGGTTTTCGTCGCGCAGCTTCTTCGCTGCAGCATCGGCCAGCTTCTGCTTCTCGTCGTCTTTCGTGTCCTGCTTCTTCGCTTCGGCTTTTTTGGCATCTTCAGCCGCCTTGCGCTTGGC
>NZ_JBFUBD010000489.1:0-1782 GCF_056405935.1 Polaromonas sp. P1_E3 | reverse complement strand
AGCAAGCGCTATCCCTACGCCGAGAAGCTGGCCACCTGGCTGGGAATCGAGGYAACAAAATCGCGGAAACAGCGGCGCACTTTGAGGCGGATCCACACAAGTTGGACATAAATCAGCCTACGGAGAAAATCCTCAACCGTTGCCAGATCCCTTAAGGGCATATTTTTTTTGTCTCAGCCATACAATAAAAACTCAAGCAACAAAGCACTACAGAAGGCCCCGTGAGAGCTGAGCAAGACTCCTCGCAAGACCAACTCACCCTTCGAATGGTGCTCTTTAGCCTTTTGGGCGGAATTCTTTTCGCAATTGCACTATGGGCGGCGATGGAAAGAGTTAAGCCTCCTGAAGGGTTCGTCTTTCAACGCCTGCCCACTCTTACCGGCGTCTACCGGTGCTGCAGTGACGGTGACCGCGATTCGCGTACGAGTCAAAGCACACTCGACAACGTACGGCTCGAATGTCTTGACATAGGCTATTTCCAAAACGCACGTAGTCGGGATTGCGGTGTCAGGCCGCTAAACCTGGAAGTGGTCGAGGTTGAGCAAGTTCTCATACCGACTTTCTCGGGGCCATCGCCAGTCGTCTCAAAAATCAGCTTCAGGGGGCATAGCTACCTCAACGTGGACGACAAAACAATTCGAAAGCGATGGCTACTAAGCAATACCGTCGTTCTTGTGTTTACGGTTCCGTTTGGTGCAGTGGTTTCGGCGTTTCTTCTACACGTCCTCAACAAGCTCATGCGAAGCAGGCGTGCCCGAAGACAGCAATGAATGTCATGAGGTGCACTTTTTCCGTCCATGACTTCGAGCCGCGACGCATCGCGACACWCACWCCTTGAAAACCGGAATCGAGCCGCTGGCGTTTCGCCGGTCGCCGGCGGCGACCAGGAGTTTCCGCAAGCGCTCAATGTTGGCCTCTCCCTTCGCCAGTGAGTCTGCAGAGGTGTGGACGGAGTAGCTGCCAAGATGCAAGTCGTGGGGATGTGGCGTTGCGGAACCGATCACAAAGATGGCGTCTTCCGTTGGGCCGGCCTTCAATTTGATGGGTTGAAGTGCCTGCTCAAAAATGACCATTTCGCCGGACTCTGCTGGCGTCTCTCCGGCCAAACGACCGCTTGAGACCGCTATCCAGGCGAGTGTCTGTGTCGCGGGCGGCGTGAAGGTCCACTCGGTGCCGGCGGCCAGCCTTACGAGTAGGTAAGTCACACCCTCTGGGGCTCGTGCCGGGCTGCGGGCGCCTTCGTAGCTGCCAAGGATCACGTGCGCTGGCCCGGCGGTCGGGACGTGCCGGGCTTCAACGTACTGGCTGTCTACGGACTCGTGCTCAAGATCGGGGCGCAGCGCTATCCAGAGCTGAAATCCCTTGGCTTTCGGCGTCGTACCACCGGACAGTTCTTTACCGTGCCACACGCCATTGCCGGCGCGCATCCACTCGAAGCCGCCAAAGCCGATGTGGCCGGTTCCGTCTGTGGGGTCATCGAATCGCAGGTCTCCTTCGGTGATGACGGTGATTGTTGCAAGCCCTGAGTGCGGATGGATGGAAAAGCCTGCCCGCGGGTCGTGAAGGTCGACGTTAAAAAGGTCGAGAAACACGAAGGGCTTGAGCATGTGACCGAGGTCTGATGGGCTCATCAGTCGGGTGACGGGGCCGTGTGTAGTGCCACGCGTCCTGAAGGTGATGCGGCGAACGCTTTCGTCGGCAGAAATCGGCAGGTCTTTGAGGAGGTTCATGGTTTTTCTCTTGTCTAACTGCCGCACCTTACCGGGTCTGGTAGTAGCCGCC
>NZ_JBFUBD010000488.1:0-1783 GCF_056405935.1 Polaromonas sp. P1_E3 | reverse complement strand
CTTCATAGGTGCGGCGCTGCGATTCCTCAAGCGCCTTCATCATCGAGCGCGCCACCCAGCGATTGGCCTCGTACACGTCGCGGCGGATTGCCACGGTGTGCATGATCGGGAAAATTTTCGTTTCCTTGAAGTAGTTGCGCTCGACTTGCTCGTAATCTTCGAAGAGGCGCTTGACCTTGCCGCCACCCTTGAGAAAGCTCGACGGCATGCGTGCGGTGTAAAGCGCGTCGATTTCACCGTCCAGCAACATCTGCGCCAGTGTTTGCTCGGGACCGATGCGCTCAACCTTGATGTTGGATGGCAAATCAAGCTTGATCTTTTCAGAGCGGCCGGGTTCTTCTTCGCCGCCGGTGAAATAGGTCACGCTGTCGACGGGCACGCCGTAGTGGTCGGACAGGATGCCGCGTATCCACACCGGCGCCGTCATCTGGTACTCGGGGTTGCCCACGCGCTTGCCTATCAGGTCTTTGGCTTCGCGAATGCCGGAGCTGGCATTCACATAGATGCAGGAGTGCCGGAAAAAGCGTGAGGGAAACACCGGGATCGCCACAAATGGCCGGGACTCGTTGAACATCGAAACGGTGTACGACGAGAGCGACATTTCCGCGGCATCGAACTCCTTGTGCCTGAGCATGCGAAAGAAAGTTTCCTCTACCGGCATGTTCAGGTAGTTCAGGTCGATGCCATCGGGCTGCACGCTCCCGTCCATCAGGGCGCGGGTGCGGTCGTAATTCCAGCAGCCGAAGGTCAGTTTCAGTTTGGACATGTCGCGGTGTGTTCCTGAGAGGGGTTATTCTGGCTTGATGCCGGAGGCGACGATAGCCTTGGCCAAGCGTTCGTTTTCGCCGAGGATGGCCTTGTTGTAATCAGCTGGGCCGCTGCCGATGGGCTCGATCCCCGCATTGTTCAGCGTGGTAATAACTTCCGGCATCCTGGCGATCTGCGCCATCTCGGCGCTGATGCGCTCTATGGCGCTGGCCGGCGTGCCCGTGGCGGCCAGCACGCCCACGATGGGCGCGAAGTCAAAGCCCGGAATGGTTTCAGCAATGGCCGGCACATTGGGCTCCTGGCTGGAGCGCTGGGCCGCATTGTTGGCCAGCAGCCTGACCTGCCCGGCCTTCACAAAACCCGCCAGCGACGGCAGCGCCGAAAACAGCACGTCGACCTGTCCGCCGATCAGCGCCGGTACCGACTGGCCCGTGCCCTTGAACGGCACATGCGTGATTTGCAGGCCCAGCGACGCTTTCAGCGCTTCCATGGTCAGATGGTGTGTGCTGCCAATGCCCGAGGAGCCGTAGTTCAGGGTTCCCGGTTTGGCCCTGGCAAGCGCGATGAACTCCTGAAAGGTGTTGACCTGCACTTTGGGATGAACCGCCAGGTACAGCGGTGCACGCGCCGCAAGCGATACCGGCATGAAGTCGCGTTTGAAGTCATACCCCAGGTTCTTGTAGATGGCGGGGTTGATGGAGAACATCGAGCCGTCCGTCACCAGGAAGGTGTAGCCATCTTTGGGAGCTGTAGCCAGGGCCTGCGCAGCCACGACACCGTTGGCACCGGGCCGGTTGTCGACCACCACCGACTGGCCTAGCCTGTCACCCAGCCGCTGCGCGAAAATTCGCGCCACGGTGTCGGGCAGGCCGCCGGCCGCGTAGGGCACCACGAACTTGATCGGCCGGCTTGGGTAGGCGCCCTGCG
Source organism: Polaromonas sp. P1_E3 (assembly GCF_056405935.1). NCBI lineage: Bacteria > Pseudomonadati > Pseudomonadota > Betaproteobacteria > Burkholderiales > Comamonadaceae > Polaromonas > Polaromonas sp. P1_E3. The sequence goes on along the minus strand of NZ_JBFUBD010000488.1, from coordinate 88 downwards.
CGGCCGCGGACATCGGCAGCCAGGTGCCGGCTGCCAGCACAGTACCGGCCCATAAAAAGTGAAGAAGATGGCGACGCTGTTTCATGAA
>NZ_JBFUBD010000487.1:0-1784 GCF_056405935.1 Polaromonas sp. P1_E3 | reverse complement strand
GGCGTGAGCCGCGCCAGCGTGCCGGCCAGTGCGCTTCAGACCTTTGAGCGCATCTACCCTTTCGGCTGGCTGGGTGTGCTGTCTGAGACGCCGCCCGTTTCCCACGAACTCGTCTACAGCAACCATGCCCGCGGATTTGCCCTTTGCAGCATGCGCAGCCACACCCGCAGCCGCTATTACGTGCAATGTTCTCTGGACGACAAGGTCGAGAACTGGAGCGACGACGCCTTCTGGGACGAGCTGCGCCGCCGCCTCGCCCCCGAGATGGCTGAAAGCCTGGTCACCGGCCCCTCGATTGAGAAAAGCATTGCACCGTTGCGCAGTTTTGTGGCCGAGCCCATGCGCTTCGGCCGGCTCTTCCTCGCAGGCGACGCGGCCCACATCGTGCCGCCCACGGGCGCCAAGGGTCTGAACCTGGCGGCCAGCGACGTCCGGTACCTGGCTCGCGCACTGGCAGAGTTTTATGGCGGCAGCGAAGCCGGCATCAACGGCTATTCAGACACCTGCCTTCGCCGCGTCTGGAAGGCTGTGCGTTTCTCCTGGTGGTTCACCTCGCTTATGCACAAGTTTCCCGATGCGGGCGGCTTCGGGCAAAAGCTCCAGGAGGCCGAGCTGGACTATTTGATCCACTCGCAGGCCGCTTCAACGGCGCTGGCCGAAAACTACGTGGGCCTGCCGCTTTAATCCAGAATTAAGCCTGCACTTTTTCGGTGTGGCGTAAATCAGCCACCCGCAGCACTGATCGCCTGCCGGGCCCACTCCAGCAACTGTGCCGGGTCATCGAGCAGCTCCGCAGGCGCGGCGTAGTACTTGCGCACCTGCACCACACCGTTCTTCGTGGAGTAGCTGAAGGGCTTGGAGCCGTGCTTCTCATATGCCGGCCGCGACACGTCGTCCACCCGGAAGTACAGGGTATTGCCCATGACCATGGCGAACTGGTTTCCACCGTGCTTCATCGCATGGCCGCCAAAAAACTTTCCATCGCGGATATCTCCCAGCGGCACCAGCAGTTCACGCACATAGCGGACAAATTCGGCGCCGGCGCTCATGCTGCCCGCTCCGCAGGAATTTGTAAACACACGGTGAATGTCCTTTCAACAATGGCGGACGCGTTGACATAGGCAGGCCGCAAGGTTTGCGGGTCAGGCTGATTCGCACTAAGAAACAAATCTTATAGCTCTATTGATCAAGTCCCTTCTGCGGCGTAGCTCGAGGGGATCAGTCGAATGATCCAGAAATTCATTTGCGTCCGCTAAAGATTGAAATCTAGTAGCGTTGCGCAGGTGAAACCTAATCAGACCACGAAAATACATTTGAAGTTGAAAACAATGCGTCTTTGCCTTGTCGCTCTGATCTCCTGCATGAACTGATTTATTGCGATATTCCCGGAGATGCTCAAGTATTTGCCGATGGTACTCATGGTCCTTGTAGAGAAATGCAACTCTCTTGACCACCTTATCGTAGTCTGCCCTGTCGGGCGAAGTCAGTGATTCGACCGCACTCCATAAGCGCAAGAAAGCAGCATTCTGGTCACGATCATCAAACGCTCGAACATACCGAAGCAAAGCATCTGTCAACGTGCTGGAATAGATGGATTTGGTGATTCGCTGAAGAATGTATTTGGCATTAAGCCAGAAAATATCCGGCTTGCTCGACGCAAAAGGACTCTTCGCCGCGAAGTTGGGTTCAAACCATATCTCCTCGGCGGCTAGCGAGCCATCAACATTGTGGATGGTGTGAGTACTGCCAAGACGGACAACATTGATCGGCGCCCACTCCTGCCC
>NZ_JBFUBD010000486.1:0-1785 GCF_056405935.1 Polaromonas sp. P1_E3 | reverse complement strand
ATGTGAGTGTTGTGTCGACGTTTCTGCGCTCAAGCGCCAGGAATTCCTTAGACTGCATTTCGTTGAGCCGGGAAACCGTGCGGGGAAATTCATGCACCAACGGCCCTTCGGTATACAACGCCTCGGGAGCTACTTCGGCCGACATGATCAATTTGACCCGGCGGTCATACAGCACATCCACCAGCCAGGTAAACCGCCGGGCCTCGGACGCCATGCGCACTGGCATATGGGGCACATCACTGAGCAATACGGTATGAAACTGGGTGGCTATTTCCAGGTAATCGTTTTGGGAACGCGGGCCGCCGCACAATGTCTTGAAATCGAACCAGACAACGCCGCCGGCCTTTCGTCGGGCCTGAATTTGCCTGGACTCAATCTGCAATACGGGGTTTTCATCCTGAGACTCCGCCAGCGCATTAAAAGTTTCAGTCATTTCCGCGTCGGCCTGAGGGCCCAGCGGAGTGTGATACAGCCTCGCCTGGGCTAAGGTGCGCCCGCGGTAGTCCGTCCCGTTGTCAACACTGATGACCTCCAGCCTGGCTTTCAGCAGTTCAATGGCAGGGAGGACACGGTCACGATGCATGCCATTCGGATACAACTCGTCCGGCTGAAAGTTGGATGTCGTGACAAAGCCGACTCCATTGTCAAACAACGCCGACAACAGACGATGAAGGATCATCGCGTCGGTAATGTCAGCGACATGAAACTCGTCAAAACAGATGAGCCGGTATCGCTTTGCAATGCGACGGCCCAGTTCATCGAGCGGGTTCGCCGTGCCCTGAAGATCCTGCAACTCCCGGTGCACCTCCCGCATGAACTCGTGAAAGTGCAGCCGCACCTTGCGCCTGAGCGGAACAGCCCCGAAAAAGCAGTCCATCAGGAAACTCTTGCCCCTGCCAACGCCCCCGTACATGTACACCCCGCGGGGGATATCAGGCCGATTGATCAGCTTCTTGATGGCATTCGAGCGTTGCTCCTTGAACGCCGCCCACTCAGACGCGCAGCGCTCAAGCGCCTCTACCGCCCGCAATTGAGCGGGGTCACTTTTATAGCCCCGCGTTGCAAGTTCGGCGTCATACGCCGAGCGCACCGGTTGAGTCACCGAGTTCGTACCCGTGTGCTCAGAAATTCAAGGTCCGCTTGTCGACTGCCAGCGCGGCTTCCTTGGTCGCTTCGCTCAGGGACGGATGCGCATGGCAGATGCGGGCGATGTCTTCACTGCTGGCGCGGAATTCCATGGCCACCACGCATTCGGCGATCAGTTCGCTGGCCATCGGGCCGACGATGTGCACGCCGAGAATTTCATCCGTCGCTGCATCGGCGAGCATCTTCACCATGCCGGTCGTGTCGCCTAGCGCGCGGGCGCGGCCATTGGCCATGAAAGGGAACGTGCCGGCTTTGTACGCCCGTCCGGCAGCCTTGAGCTGCTCCTCTGTCTGGCCAACCCAAGCAATCTCGGGGTTGGTGTAAATCACCCAGGGAATCGTGTTGAAGTTGACGTGGCCATGCTGCCCCGCAATGCGCTCGGCAACGGCAACACCCTCTTCCTCGGCCTTGTGCGCCAGCATGGGGCCACGCACCACGTCGCCAATCGCCCATACATTGGGCAGGCTGGTCCTGCACTCGTCATCCACTACCACGGCACCGCGCTCGTCGAGCTTCAGGCCCACAGCCTCAGGGTTAAGACCCTGCGTATTGGCTACCCGGCCAATGGAGATGATGAGCTTATCCACTTCCAGGGTCTGGGCCTCGCCCTTGGCGTCGGTGTAGGCAACACTCACACCC
>NZ_JBFUBD010000485.1:0-1795 GCF_056405935.1 Polaromonas sp. P1_E3 | reverse complement strand
CCCTGCGGTATTGGCCGGTAAATAAACCGGATAAACAGGAAGAAGGCAGAAAGCGGACAATGAAAAAATGACAGAAACCTGGCTGATGATTGCTTTGCTGGTAGCCAACCTGTTGTTGTTGGTCTGGCTGCTGGTGCGCAAGCCGCCCGAGCCAGCGGACACCGGCCGCAACGAGCTGATGGCTGGCATGGTGGCAGGCCACGACAAGCTCGAACGTGAATTGCGGCGCGAAATTGGCGACAGCTCGCGCAGCAGCCGACAGGAACTGGCAACGACCTTCGCCACCTTCCAGCAAACGCTGGTGCAGCAAAGCGCTGAAGCGATCCGCACGCAGAACACCCAGATCGACGCGTTCGCGCAGCAACTTACGCTGCTGCAGAAAACCCTTTCGGACACGCTGAGCACGCAGCTGCAATCCGTCAGCGAATCCAACGCCAGGCGCATGGTCGAAGTGCGCGAGACGCTGGAAAAGCAGCTGGCGCAATTACAGCAAACCAATTCCGCCAAGCTTGACGAGATGCGCAAGACGGTCGACGAAAAACTGCAGACCACACTGGAAGCCCGCCTGGGCGAAAGTTTCAAGCAGGTAGCGGACCGGCTGGAGCAGGTGCACAAGGGCCTGGGCGAGATGCAGACGCTGGCGGTAGGCGTCGGCAGCCTGCAGCGGGTGCTGACCAATGTGAAGACGCGCGGCATGTTCGGCGAGGTGCAGCTTGAAGCGCTGCTTGAGCAGGTGCTGACGGTAGACCAGTACGCCAAGCAGGTCGAGACCAAGCCGCGCAGCGGCCAGCGTGTTGATTTTGCAATCCGCTTTCCGGGCCGCGGCGACGACGGCTCGCCGGTCTGGTTGCCGGTCGATGCCAAGTTTCCGCGTGACGACTACGAGCGCTTGCTCGATGCGCATGAGCGGGTTGACCCGATTGCCGTCGAGGTAGCCGGCAAGGCCCTTGAGGCGCGGATCCGCTCAGAAGCCAAATCCATCGCTGAGAACTACCTGGCGGCACCGCACACCACCGATTTCGCCATCCTCTTCCTGCCGGTTGAAAGCCTGTATGCCGAGGTGCTGCGCCGCCCCGGTCTGATGGACGCGATCCAGCGCCAGTACCGCGTGACGCTGGCCGGGCCGACCACACTGCTGGCGATGCTCAACAGCCTGCACATGGGCTTTCGCACCCTGGCACTGGAGCAGCAGGCCTCTGAAGTGTGGAAGGTGCTGGGCGCAGTCAAAACTGAATTCGAGCGTTATGGCGAATGGGTCGCACGCATCAAGGAACAGGTCGCCAAGGCGTCCGACACACTCGACAAGGCCGACACCCGGGCCAAGCAGATGCGGCTGGCGTTGCGCAAGGTCGAGGCCCTGCCTGAAATCGAGTCGCAATCATTGTTGCCGCCGGTAGCTGATACCGACTTGCTGGGCGAATGAGCGCAACGGTGCAGTGTTGCGATGCTATAAAATTGATAGCTGGTTGCGCACGCCATCATTGGGCTGCAGCAGGTTTTAACTTAAAAAATGACACCTGAACTCGCCCGCCTCATCATGGCGCAGATCTGCCTGCACGCCTGCATGGCCGGCACGCGCATGGCGGCACCCCTGCTGGCGCTGCGTGAGGGCTACAGCCCAGCGGCAGTCGGTGTTTTGCTGGCGCTGTTTGCCCTGACGCAAGTTTTCCTGGCGCTACCGGCCGGCCGTTTCGCCGACCGGCATGGCCTCAGGCGGCCGATGCGGTACAGCGTGTTCGCTGCGGTGCTGGGCGCCGGGGCAGCGGTGGCCTTTCCGATATTCCCGGTGCTTTGC
>NZ_JBFUBD010000484.1:0-1796 GCF_056405935.1 Polaromonas sp. P1_E3 | reverse complement strand
CCAGTATCCACTGCACCTTCAAGTTCGCGGACACAAGGTAGGCCAGCACTTGATCGGCCGCCTGGGTATGCGTTCGACCCGACTTGAAGTCGTATCCGAGCACCGGATCGATCACTGCGGCGTTTCCCGTCGCCGGGTCTGACAGGACATACGACACGGTCCAGGTTTCCGGGTCGAAGAAAGCTTGAATACGCGCTGTACGGCTCATGGGCGGCTCCTTGAAGAGTTGCTTTGCGCCCGCCGCGGGATGAACGGATTCATGGTTCACACCGCCTTGGCGTTGCGGGCATTTGCCTGCCGGTCCAGCAGTTCGAACGCGCCCATTCCCGCCAGCATAGCCACGACAAAGACGGCGGCCTTGCCTTCGCCCATGCCCAGCGCGACGAGCGCCGGCCCCGGGCAGAAGCCCGCGATGCCCCAGCCGATTCCAAAGAGCAGGCTGCCGCCGACCAGCTGGCGGTCCACGGTGCGGGAGGAGGGAAGTTTCATTTCCTGCCCCATGAGGCTCAGAGTGCGGCGACCCGCCACCCCGAATGCAATGGATGCTACGGCGACGGCGCCCCCCATGACCAGCGCCAGCGAGGGATCCCACGCGCCCGCCAGATCCAGGAATCCGAGTACTTTGGCGGGGTTTGCCATGCCGGAGACCAGCAGGCCCAGGCCGAAGATCGCGCCGGCCAGAAGGGAAAGGAGGTTGTACATGGTGACTTACCCAAGAACAAAGACATGACGCACGAGGAAAACCGTGACGAAGCCGGCCAGCATGAACGCTGCCGTGGCGACCAGTGAACGGGGCGATAGCCGCGCGATGCCGCAAACACCGTGTCCGCTGGTGCAGCCGGATCCATAGCGTGTCCCCAACCCGACGATGAATCCAGCCGCAATCAGGGTTCCGTAGCCGGCTTCAATCTGTGGCCGCGGCAGTTGGGCGAACAGGGCAAACAGCAGCGGGGCGCCAACCAGTCCCGCCACGAAGGCAACACGCCAGCCGATGTCGCGGCGCGCGGGACGCAGCAAGCCGCCCAGCACGCCGCTGATGCCGGCGATTCGGCCGTTGAGCAGCACGAATATGGCCGCGGCAAAACCTATCAGGATGCCGCCTGCCAGAGCCGGCCACGGCGTGAATGCATTCCAGTCGATGTGCATAAGTCAGTCTTTCTGGCAACAGATGATTCAAGGCAATCAGGGCAAGGTTCGCAGACCGCGGCAACCATTGTCCCGCACAGGGTTCAGGTTTGCACTGGATCAGGTTGCCTGGCCGCGCGGCAGCGGTATCCTAGCGATGCGCTACTGCCCTGCGCCTTGGCCTGCGAGGTGCCGCCATCCGGGCATAGAAGAAGCGCTTGGCCCCTTCGGCCAGTGTCAGGTAGGCCGCCACCATCACCAGTAGCCAAGCAAAAAAGGCCGTGGGCGGCGGCTCGAAGTGAAAAAGCCGGCCCGCCGGCGTGAAGGGTAGCAATAGGGCCACGGCCACAATGGCCAGCGAGGCGGCCGTCAGCACCGCACTGGGGCGACTGGCCCAGGGCCTGCCGCGCGTGCGGATCACGAAGATGACCAGCACCTGCGTCACCAGCGACTCGATGAACCAGCCGGTGTGGAACAGGACTTCGTCCGCATGCAGCACCCGCAGCAAAATCCAGAACGTCAGCAGGTCGAAGGCGGAGCTGACCAGGCCGAACAGCCACATGTAGCGCTGGATGAAGGCCATGTCCAGCGCCCGCGGGCGGCGCAKGTCGCCGGGGTCGACCCGGTCCAGGGGGATGGCGGCCTGCGACAGGTCGTAGAGCACGTTGTTG
>NZ_JBFUBD010000483.1:0-1806 GCF_056405935.1 Polaromonas sp. P1_E3 | reverse complement strand
AAAATAATCTGCTGCTTGTCGGCCGAGATGCCGATCCCGGTATCAGTAACGGAGAACGCCAGCACTTGCGGAGCACGGTTCAATTCCTCGTTGTCCGGGCTCCAGCCCGTGAAGGCCTCTTCTATTGACAGGGCCACATGGCCTTGGTGCGTGAATTTGAAGGCGTTGGACAGAAGGTTTTTGAGAATTTGCTGCAGCCGTTTCACGTCTGTCACCATGGAAACCGGCAATTGCAGCCCGGTAGTGATCAGGAAATCGACGTTCTTGGCCTCTGCCACATGGCGGAAAGTCCGTTCGACATAGAGCTGCAGATCGGAGAGGCGAAGTTCATTGATATCGACCACGACCGTGCCGGATTCGATCTTGGAAAGATCCAGAATGTCGTTGATCAGCATGAGCAAATCGTTGCCTGACGAGTGGATGGTCTTGGAAAATTCCACCTGCTTGTTTGTCAGATTCCCTTCCGAGTTTTTGCAAAGCTGGTCAGACAGGATCAACAGGCTGTTGAGCGGTGTGCGCAACTCGTGGGACATGTTGGCCAGGAATTCCGACTTGTACTTGGATGTCAGCGAAAGTTGCTTGGCTTTTTCTTCCAGCGCCTGGCGCGCCTGTTCCACCTCCTGATTCTTGCGCTCGACCTCGTCGTTCTGCTGCACCAGCAAATGCGCCTTTTCCTGCAATTCCTCGTTGGTCTGCTGAAGCTCTTCCTGGCGGCTTTGCAACTCCTGCGCGAGGGACTGCGACTGGGTCAACAGGTCCTCGGTGCGCATATTCGCTTCGATCGTATTGATCACGATCCCGATACTTTCCGTCAGCTGATCAAGGAAAGCCTGATGGGTCGGGTTGAAGCGTTCCACAGAAGCCAGCTCCACCACGCCCCTGACTTGCCCTTCAAAAATAATGGGTAGCACCAGGATGTCCATAGGCGCAACTTCGGTGAGGCCGGACGAAATCTTGAGGCCCTGCGGCAGTGACGAAGTCAACAGTATTTTTTGCTTGTCGTACGCACACTGCCCTACCAGTCCTTGCCCGAGATCAATCTCCTTGCCATAAGCTCCCTGACCTTCAGATGCATAGCTCGCCATCAATCGCAGCCGCGGTCTTTCGTGCGTGTAGCTAAGCACGTAGAACTCCGCCTGTTGGGCACCGACCACGGGCGCAAGTTCCGAGAGGATCAGGTGTCCCACGGCCACCAGGTCTTTCTGSCCCTGSAGCATSCGGCTGAAYTTGGCGAGATTGGTCTTCAGCCAGTCCTGTTCGGTATTGAGCTGGGTGGTGTCCTTGAGGTTGCGAATCATTTCATTGATCGTGTCCTTCAGGGCTGCCACCTCGCCGAGCGCTTCGACCGTGATGGACCGCGTCAAGTCACCCTGTGTCACAGCGGTGGCAACCTCGGCAATGGCTCGCACCTGGGTCGTCAAATTGGCGGCCAGCTGGTTCACGTTCTCTGTCAGGCCTTTCCACGTGCCGGCTGCACCGGGAACCTTGGCCTGTCCGCCCAGTTTGCCTTCTACGCCGACTTCACGCGCGACCGTCGTCACCTGGTCGGCAAAAGTCGCCAGGGTGTCGGTCATGCTGTTGATCGTATCGGCCAGTGCGGCTATTTCCCCCTTGGCCTCTACCGTGAGCTTCTGCTCCAGATCGCCATTGGCCACTGCGGTCACCACCTTGGCAATGCCCCGCACCTGGCCAGTCAGGTTACCGGCCATGAAGTTCACGTTGTCGGTCAGGTCTTTCCAGGTGCCGGCCACGCCCTGCACATCAGCCTGTCCGCCCAGCTTGCCTTCGGTGCCGACCTCCCGCGCC
>NZ_JBFUBD010000482.1:0-1813 GCF_056405935.1 Polaromonas sp. P1_E3 | reverse complement strand
CTGTGCAGTGGCGTTCGCGTCGCCTGACGACAGCGCCTGCATGATGGCGCGGTGCTCAGCCAATGATTCTTCAATACGGCCGCTCTTGAGCAGCGAGTTGTGCCGGTTGAGCTTCATCACCTTGCGCAAGTCCGCCACCATCTGGTCGCGCCAGCGGTTGTTGGCAATTTCAAGCAGGCGCATGTGAAAAGCTTCGTTGATCTCGAAAAAACGCTCGCGGTTGTTGACCGCTTTTTCGAGCTCTTCATGCAGGCCCTGTAGCTCCTTGATCTGGGAAGGCGTTGCCTGCGCGGCTACAACACCGGCCGCATCGCTCTCCAGCAGTGCGAGCAGGTGGTACACGTCGGCCAGGTCGCGTTCAGAGACTTCGGTCACGTAAGCGCCACGCCGCACTTTCATCGTGACCAGGCCTTCGGTGGCCAGCACTTTCAGGGCCTCGCGCAGTGGCGTACGGCTGATCCCGTATTCCTCAGCCAGCTTGAGCTCGTCGATCCAGCTGCCCGGCGCCAGTTCGCGGCTGAAAATGCGCTGGCGCAAAAGCTCGGCGACTTCTTCATAAAGCGCTCGGGGAGTCAGGGACACGGCGGCCATGGACATAGGGTGTTCTAGTAGGGTGAGGCGATAGCTTGGTGCGCGCTGCTTCCTGTCAGCGCTGCTGGCATCTTACCCGAAACTGAATTTTGCATCAATAATTATAAATGATGTAAACTTGCAGCGATCAAGAATCCCATCTTCGGAGGCTCCGGTTTGCATCGCCAGCCTCAGCAGATCCTGTTACGGTGAACATTCCATGTCCAAGCGTCCTCCCGAGCCAGAATTTCCCGCCGCCAGCCTGGAGGCCTGGGCCAAAGCGGCTGCCAAGTCGGCTCCTGGTGGAGATCTGGATGCGCTGAACTGGCAAACGCCGGACGGCATCAGCGTCAAACCGCTGTACACCGCCGAAGACATCCAGGGCCTGCCCCACACCAACACGCTCCCGGGTTTCGAGCCTTTCATCCGCGGCCCGCAGGCCACCATGTATGCGGTGCGCCCCTGGACGATCCGTCAGTACGCGGGCTTTTCCACGGCCGAGGAATCCAACGCCTTCTACCGCAAGGCTCTGGCCGCCGGAGGGCAGGGTGTGTCGGTGGCCTTCGACTTGGCTACCCACCGCGGCTACGACAGCGACCACCCGCGTGTAACCGGTGACGTTGGCAAGGCTGGTGTGGCGATTGATTCGGTCGAGGAMATGAAAATCCTGTTCGACCAGATTCCGCTGGACAAGGTCAGCGTCTCCATGACCATGAACGGCGCGGTGCTGCCGGTACTGGCGGGTTATGTGGTTGCGGCAGAAGAGCAGGGCGTCGCCCAGGATAAATTGAGCGGAACCATCCAGAACGACATCCTCAAGGAGTTCATGGTCCGCAACACGTACATCTTTCCGCCCCAGCCCAGCATACGCATCATCGGCGACATCATTGAATACACGGCGCAGAACATGCCGAAGTTCAACTCGATCTCGATCTCGGGCTACCACATGCAGGAAGCAGGTGCCAACCAGGCGCTGGAGCTGGCCTTCACGCTGGCCGACGGCAAAGAGTATGTGAAAACCGCGCTGGGCAAGGGCCTGGACGTGGATGAGTTCGCCGGGCGCCTGAGTTTCTTCTGGGCCATCGGCATGAACTTCTACCTCGAAGTCGCCAAGATGCGTGCCGCCCGCCTGCTGTGGTGCCGCATCATGAAAGGCTTCAATGCCAAAAGCCCCAAGAGCCTGATGCTGCGCACCCACTGCCAGACCTCCGGCTGGAGCCTGACCGAGCAGGACCCTTACAAC
>NZ_JBFUBD010000481.1:0-1814 GCF_056405935.1 Polaromonas sp. P1_E3 | reverse complement strand
TGATTTCGTCATCCACGTGAACGAGTGTGGCAGCAACAACCTTGCCGTTGCGTTCGCTTTGCTGGATCGCAATCATGCCCTTGGTGCCACGGCCGTGGCGGGTGTATTCGGTGATGGAGGTGCGCTTGCCGAAGCCGTTCTGGGTCGCTGTCAGCACGCTTTGCTGCTCGTCCTCGGCAACCAGCATGGCAATCACGCCCTGGCCGTCTTCCAGCATCATGCCGCGTACGCCGCGCGCGTTTCTTCCCATGGGACGCACATCATTTTCGTCGAAACGAACGGCTTTCCCACCATCGCTGAACAGCATGACGTCATGTTTGCCGTCGGTCAGCGATGCGCCGATCAGGTAATCGCCTGCGTCAAGGTCGACCGCGATGATGCCCGCTTTGCGAGGATTGTTGAATTCGTCCAGCGCGGTTTTTTTGACAGTACCCATGGAGGTGGCCATGAATACATATTGATCCGCCGGAAAGCTGCGTTTTTCGCCCGTCAGCGGCAGGACGACAGTGATTTTTTCACCTTCCTGTAATGGGAACATGTTGACGATAGGGCGTCCACGCGAGCCGCGCGAACCAGCCGGCACTTCCCAGACCTTGAGCCAATAGAGTCGGCCGCGGTTGGAAAAGCACAGAATGTAGTCGTGCGTATTGGCGATGAAGAGCTGGTCGACCCAGTCATCTTCCTTGGTGGCTGTGGCCAGCTTGCCTCGGCCGCCGCGCTTTTGCGCGCGGTATTCCGACAGCGGCTGGCTCTTGATATAGCCGGTATGGGAAAGCGTCACCACCATGTCAGTTGGCGTGATCAGGTCTTCCGTGCTGAGATCGAAGGAGCTGTGCTCAATTTGGCTGCGGCGAGCGCCGAGTTTTGTTTGCCCGAATTCCAGCTTGATGGCCGAGAGCTCTTCGCCAATGATGATGGAAACCCGCTCCGGTTTTGCCAGGATGTCGAGCAAGTCGTCGATCTCGGCCATGACCTCCTTGTACTCGGCAACGATTTTGTCCTGCTCCAGGCCGGTCAGGCGTTGCAGGCGCATTTGCAGGATTTCCTGTGCCTGCGTTTCCGAGAGGCGGTACAGCCCGTCGTTGCCCATGCCAAACATCTTCTCAAGGCCATCGGGGCGGTAGTCATCGGCATTGACTACACCGCCGTCGGCGCGTGTGCGGGTGAGCATTTCGCGCACCAGGTTGCTATCCCAGGGGCGAAGCATCAGTTCGGCCTTGGCGACAGGCGGTGTGGGTGCATTCCGGATGATCGCGATGAAATCGTCAATATTGGCCAGGGCTACCGCCAGGCCTTCCAATACGTGTCCGCGCTCGCGTGCCTTGCGCAGCGTAAACACGGTACGGCGTGTGACGACTTCACGGCGGTGTGACAGGAAAACCTGGATCAGGTCTTTCAGGTTGCAAAGCTTGGGCTGGCCGTTGACCAGTGCCACCATGTTGATGCCGAAGGTGTCCTGCAACTGGGTCTGTTTGTACAGGTTGTTCAGAACCACCTCGGGCACTTCACCTCGCTTGAGCTCGATCACCAGGCGCATGCCTGACTTGTCGCTCTCATCCTGGATATGGCTGATGCCTTCGATCTTCTTTTCGTGCACCAGCTCGGCCATGCGCTCCTGAAGGGTCTTTTTGTTGACCTGGTAGGGGAGCTCGTCGACGATGATGGATTGGCGCTGGCCCTTGTCAATGTCCTCGAAGTGGCACCTGGCGCGCATCACCACCTTGCCGCGACCAGTGCGGTAACCGTCCTTGACGCCATTGATGCCGTAAATAATGCCGCCCGTGGGGAAGTCCGGTGCCGGCACGATCTCCATC
>NZ_JBFUBD010000480.1:0-1815 GCF_056405935.1 Polaromonas sp. P1_E3 | reverse complement strand
GCACCACGATGCTGATGGCCGTAGCCACCAATCCCTTGGTGGGTTTGTGGGCGTTCTCGATCAGTGCCTGAACGCCCATCGCGCCTTCGCGCCCAATCAGGCCCGAGAGCTGCCCGACGATTTCCCCCTGCACCGCGTCGCGGCCCCACACAAAGCCCGCCACGGCAATGACGATCAGCAGCAGCGGCGCGATGGAGAACACCGTGTAGTAGGAGATCGCSGCGCCCATGCTGGGGGCATAGTCGTCGACCCAGGCCGAAACCGACTTTTTGCCCAGCGCATAAAAATGTTTGAAATGCACGTTGATGCCCGCGTTGCGAGGATTCCCGGGCATCGAGTATTCCGGGGGCGGTGCTGCGACGCCGTCGGCCTGAACTGCTAGCGGCTGTAGGCGGCGGGCGATTCCGCTTTGAAGGCGGCTGATTGCCCGCTTGGCGCACAGGGTGTTGCATTTGCCCACCGGTCAGGCAGCTTCACACTTTGCATAATGATTTGAGGCCCAGGCCTTTTGTGGCTCGCCGGTTCACGGCGATGCATCCGTGACATTTTCATTTTTTGGAGAAACCATGGCCCAATACAACATCGCTGTCGTCGTCGGCAGTCTTCGCAAGGACTCCTTCAACAAAAAACTCGCCGGTGCGCTGGAGAAATTATTTCCTGCGGATTTTAGCTTCACGCATGTGCGCATTGACGACCTGCCGCTGTACAACCAGGACGATGACGGCAACCCTTCGGCGCAGGTCAAACGCCTGAAGGGGGAGATTGCCGCGGCACAGGGCCTCCTGTTCTTCACGCCTGAATACAACCGCTCGATCCCCGGCGTGCTCAAAAATGCCATTGACCATGCATCGCGCCCGTATGGCCAAAGCGCGTGGGACGGCAAGCCCGCAGGCGTGCTGGGAGCATCGGTGGGTGCGATTGGAACGGCGCTTGCACAGCAGCACCTGCGCAACATCCTGGCCTACCTCAACGTGCCCACGCTGGGCCAGCCTGAGGCGTTCATCCATAACAAGGACGGCTTGTACGACGCGGATGGCAACATCAGCGAGGGTAGCCGCAAGTTTTTGCAGGGGTGGGTGGATGCTTATGTGGGGTGGGTGAAGACACACGCAAACGTCTGAGCCGTGGCCGGCGTGCCGGTTTTCTGCGGTCATTCATGCGTCGTGCCGAGAGCCTGCAGGAGATTGCGCCATGCTGTCGTATTTGACCGCCCCTGGTGCCGACGAGATGGGGTGGAAAAAAGAATGCCTGGGCGCCTTTATTCATCAGCGCAAGCAGCTATCAAAAGCATAGCGAGCTTCGGGGTGTGGAAGCTGTCTCAGCGTCCGCCGTGCATCTTTTGTGCCAAGGCCAGAAATTTCGCGCGGTCATCAGGCCGGTCAATCTGCTGTGCCAGGGCATGGATCAGGGCCATAAAGGTGAGCTGGCGGGCTGCTTCCTTGCGCACCAGGGTTTTGGCGAGCGGGCCGATGTACTGGCTGAGCGCACGTTCCAGCTGAGCCTGCAGCTCCGCATTGAAATTCTGCACATTGATGGAGGTGGATGATGCAGAGCTTGTTCCCGAGGTCGTCGCCGACGTGGACAAGGGCCGGCTCATGTCGGCGCGCAAGGGGCGGGAAAACGTCGAGGAAATGGGCCGGCTGAAGCTGCTGCCGCCGGTGGAGCGCAGCGGGCCGCTGGCGCCATGCAATCCCGAATGCACCGTCGCGCTGGCGTGGCGCGGCTTGAGGAAGGCCTCGCGGGCCGTCGCATCGGGAATGGAAACGGCCAGCAGGTCACGCAATCCCTGTGCACTGACCGTGCGCGGAATGGCTT
>NZ_JBFUBD010000479.1:0-1817 GCF_056405935.1 Polaromonas sp. P1_E3 | reverse complement strand
GTGATGCAGCGCTGATGGTGGTGCTGGAGCAGTTGCCGCCCAAGGACGTCCTGGCCGTCATTCGCGAGTACGACAATTCCAAGGCGTCGGTGGTCGGCCTGCTGGTCACGCCCGCGCAGTTTGCGCGCGCCGTGGTGATTGAAAAGCTCTACAAGGACCTTACCCGCACGCACCTGCGCGGCATGGTCAATGCGGTGATCTTCCGGGAAGACGCGGACCCGCTGGAATTTCTCACCGCGATCGGCGACCTGGAGGGTGGCAGCGAAGCCCTCGCTGATTACTTTTCCGAACAGTGGAGCCGTGTCGAGGCCTTTGCGCGCAGCGGCAGCTTTGAGCTTGCCGACGAGTACGGCAAGATGCTGTCCCAGTCCGCGCTGCTGGCCTCGGCCTACGAAAGACCACGCGTCCAGCTGGATGAGATCGCCGACAACGACTGGATGCAAGCCGCCTGGCTGCTGCGTTACGAACTGCCGGACCTGTTCATTGAAATGCTGATGGTGCTGCGCGCCAAGGGCAGTGCGCACAAGGCGATAACTTCCGAAGGCGATGAAGAAGACGAAAACGAGGACGATGTGCAGGACGACGGCAAGGTCGAGACCGGCGACACCGATCGCGGCAAGGCCACGCCGACGGCGCGCGAGTCCGACGAGGAGTCGGCGATCTGAGCCTTCGCAGTTATCTACTTACTCAGACCCATCAGACAAGCCCTGTACCCCATGTCGTCGCCTTCCGCCATCTCGCTCTACGATACGCGCGCCTTTTTTGAGAAGGCGCTGCAGTACGGCGTGCAGCACGGCATCATCAGCGCCGAAAAAATCGAAGCCATGCGGGTCGAAGGCCCCAAGGGCATGGTGCAGATCGCGCGATATTTCGGTAATGAGTATTTGCGTCCGGACCTTGAAAAAGCCCGGGACCGCATGGTGAACCTCGTCAGCCTGTACCTCGAACATTCCTGCCAGGGCGACCTCCGGCAGGCGGCTGAATCGCTGCGCGATTTCTCGCTGCTGTCGCGCTCCAAGGGCGGTTCGGACATGCTCAAGGCCCTGATCGCGATGCCGCAAAACAGCCACTTCGGCATGAATGAGCGCAGCGGCTTTACTGACGAGCACATTCCGTTGCTGGCCAAATGGTCGCTGCGTAGCCTGGGTGACTACCAGGCCGAACTGGCCAGGCGCAGCCACGTGGCGCAGGTGGTCGATGCGGCTGTCTGGCTTGCCGGAGAGCTGGGCATGGACGCCGACGAACTCGAAGAAGCGGGCAAGGATGCCGAAGCGGTGATCCGCACCGCCTTGCTGGTGCTGGCGACGGGCCGCACCGAGATGCCCGACTGGGTCGCGTTCGAGAAAATGATCGCCGCCTTGCGTAAAAAACACGGGGCCGCCCCGGCAGCGCTGCCGCTCGCCGTTCCGAAAAAACTCCCTGCCCACCTGCGGGATGTGGTCGAGGCGGTGCGGCAGTCCGTGATGGCCGACGCGCCAAAAATACTCGACGCGGCCTTGCCGGCGCGTCAGCTGTTTGACCGCAGCCCGGCCTTCATGGGCCGGTACTTCTGGGTGGAAGACGGCCTGAACGAGGTCGATCACCATGACCGCAAGGCATCCGCTGTGTGGAGCAAGGTGACCGGCGGCAATGCGGACGATGGTTCGCTGTTGACGCTGTTCCTCTGCGTGGCTGCCGGTTCCGCACCCAAGACTTTGCTGACCGAGAAAAGCGCCGCGACCCTGCTGCGCAAAATCCAGAAATCCGGTTTTCAGCCCGCGCTGGCCCACCAGTACATCGTGGAACACGCGCCGGTGCAGCACCAGGACGCCTACGCC
>NZ_JBFUBD010000478.1:0-1828 GCF_056405935.1 Polaromonas sp. P1_E3 | reverse complement strand
GGCCAGCAGCGCCGAGGTGCGGATCTGGCGCGAATCGGTGATCGCGTTGCGCCGCTCTTCAACCGTGTTGATGACCAGGGCGATCTCATTGTTCTTGATCATGTCCACCACGTGCGGCCGGCCTTCGGTGACCTTGTTGACCACTGCGCAGGCAATGCCTGCCGCCTGAATGGCGGCAGCGGTGCCTTTGGTGGCCACGATTTCAAACTTCAGGGCCGCCAGCTTGCGCGCGACTTCCACGGCACGTGGTTTGTCGTTGTTCTTGACGGTGAGAAACACCTTGCCCGACGTCGGCAGCTTGGTGCCCGCGCCGAGTTGGGACTTCACGAAAGCCTCGCCGAAGGTCTTGCCAACGCCCATGACCTCGCCGGTGGACTTCATCTCGGGGCCGAGAATCGTGTCCACGCCCGGGAACTTGACGAAGGGAAACACCGCTTCCTTGACGCTGAAGTAAGGCGGCGTGACTTCGTCCTTGATGCCTTGGGAAGCCAGCGACTGGCCCACCATGCAACGGGCGGCGACCTTGGCCAGCTGGATGCCGGTGGCCTTGCTGACAAAGGGCACAGTGCGCGAAGCACGCGGGTTCACTTCCAGAACGTAGATCACGTCCTTGCCGTCGATGTTCTGGATGGCGAATTGGACGTTCATCAAACCAACCACCGTCAGCGCCTCAGCCATCGCAGCGGTCTGGCGTTTGATTTCAGTGACGGTTTCAGCGCTCAGCGAGTACGGTGGCAAAGAGCATGCCGAGTCACCGCTATGCACGCCGGCCTGTTCGATGTGCTCCATCACGCCGCCGATGAAAGTGCGGCCTTCCGGATCGCGCAGGCAATCAACGTCACACTCGATCGCGTCGTTCAGGAATCGGTCCAGAAGTACCGGTGAGTCATGGCTGACCTTGACGGCTTCACGCATGTAGCGCTCCAGGTCACGCTGCTCGTGCACGATTTCCATCGCGCGGCCGCCCAGCACATAACTGGGGCGCACGACCAGGGGGTAACCCAGCGCAGCGGCTTTTTCCAGCGCTTCTGGTTCAGTACGGGCCGTGGCATTAGGCGGCTGGCGCAGCTTCAACTCATGCAGCAGCTTCTGGAAGCGCTCACGGTCTTCCGCGGCGTCGATCATGTCGGGCGAGGTGCCGATGATAGGCACGCCGTTGGCTTCAAGGTCCAGCGCCAGCTTCAAGGGTGTCTGGCCGCCGTACTGGACGATCACGCCCAGCGGTTTTTCCTTGTCGACGATCTCGAGTACGTCTTCCAGCGTCAGCGGCTCGAAATACAGGCGATCCGAAGTGTCGTAATCGGTGGAAACCGTTTCAGGATTGCAGTTGACCATGATGGTTTCGTAACCATCTTCGCGCATGGCCAGCGCCGCATGAACGCAGCAGTAGTCAAACTCGATGCCCTGCCCGATGCGGTTGGGCCCGCCGCCCAGCACCATGATTTTTTTCTTGTCAGTAGGTGCGGCTTCACACTCACTGCCTTCGGCCTCGTAGGTCGAATACATGTAGGCGGTATTGGTCGCGAACTCGGCGGCGCAAGTGTCTACGCGCTTGTAAACCGGGCGCACGCCCAGCGCCCGCCGTTTTTCACGGATGGCCGCGTCGGTGGTCTTGAGCTGCTTAGCCAGGCGGCGGTCGGAGAAACCTTTTTGTTTCAGCGCGCGCAAAGTGACCGCATCGATCTTCTCGAGCGAGGTGGTTTCAAGTTCAAGCTCGATCTTGACGATCTGCTCGATCTGCACGAGGAACCACGGGTCGATCTTGGTCAGCGCGAACACTTCATCCACGCTCATGCCCAGCGCAAATGCGTCGCCCACGTACCAGATG
>NZ_JBFUBD010000477.1:0-1849 GCF_056405935.1 Polaromonas sp. P1_E3 | reverse complement strand
CCTTGTGGCTGTCAGGGCCCTGTGCGAGTTCACGGCCAAGCATGGCGACCTGGACCTGCGCTTTACACCTTCACCCTCCGCGCAGGAGGGCATGGCGGGGCACGCCATGGTGGCGTCGCGCCGCGCAGAGTCCTACCAGGCCGAAGTCAGCCTGGAAGGCGAGTACAAGACCCTCAAAGTGCGTGGCCGTGCCGATGGCTATGACCCGGATCGCAACCAGCTTGAAGAAGTCAAAACCTTCCGGGGCGACCTGCACGCCATGGCCGACAACCGCCGGCACCTGCACTGGGCGCAGCTGAAGGTTTACGGCTGGCTGCTTTGCGAAGAAAGAAAGTTGCAGGACATCAACCTGACGCTGGTGTACTTTGATGTGGCCAGCACGCAGGAGACGCCGCTGACCGAGCATTTTTCCGCCGCGTCGCTCAAGGAATATTTTGAAACACAGTGCGAGCGTTTCTTGGTGTGGGCCACCCAGGAGCTGGCGCACCGGCAGGCGCGCGATGCCGGACTGGCCACGCTGGCATTTCCGCACGCTGCGTTCCGGCCAGGGCAGCGCGAGCTGGCTGAAGCGGTTTACAAAACGGCCCAGGCCGGGACATGCCTGATGGCGCAGGCCCCTACCGGGATTGGAAAAACCATCGGCACGGTGTTCCCCCTGCTCAAGGCTGTGCCTAAAAAGCAACTCGACAAACTCTTCTTTCTGGCGGCCAAAACACCAGGCCGCAGGCTGGCGCTTGATGCGCTGGACCGGATCAAGGGAAGCGCCGGCCTGAATGGAAGCCACCTGCCGCTGCGTGTGCTGGAACTGGTGGCGCGCGACAAGGCATGTGAACACCCGGGCAAGGCCTGCCATGGCGACGCGTGCCCGCTGGCCAAGGGCTTTTACGACCGGCTGCCCCAGGCGCGCAGCGCCGCAGTGGCGCATGCCGCCAAGCAGGGGCCGCTGGACAAAGCGGCGCTTCGCGAACTGGCGCTGGCCCATCACGTGTGCCCCTACTACCTGAGCCAGGAGCTGGTGACCTGGTCGGATGTGGTGGTGGGCGACTACAACTATTACTTCGACACCAGTGCGTTACTGCACGGCCAGGCCACAGGCAATCAGTGGCGCGTTGGTGTGCTGGTGGACGAAGCGCACAACCTGGTGGAGCGCGGACGCAAGATGTATTCGGCCACGCTGAGCCAGGCGCAACTGCAACAGGTGCATGGCAGCGCACCCCGGGCCGTGCGGGGCGCGCTGGAACGGCTTAACCGCAGCCTGCAGGAACTGCTGCAGGCGCAGCATGCCCAGGGCGAGGCCTACCGGGTCCATCCCGAATTACCCGCCCCTTTCCTTAAAACACTGGGGCAGGCGCTGACCCAGATCACCGACTTTCTGCTGGCCAACCCGACACGCATGGATGGCGAACTGCAGGATTTTTATTTCGAGGCGCTGCACTTCTCGCGCATGGCCGAGGCTTTTGGCGAACATTCGCTGTTTGACGTAACGCTGCAAAGCGAAACCTCGGCGGGGGTTTTCGGCGAGACGATGGGGCAGCCGTTCGGCGTGCTGAATATCCGCAACGTGGTGCCCGCGCCGTTTCTGGCGCCGCGCTTTGCGGCAGCCCAATCGGCGGTTCTGTTTTCTGCCACGCTGAGCCCGCAAAACTACTATGCCGACACGCTGGGCCTGCCGGCCGGCACGGTGTGGACGGAAGTGGAGTCGCCCTTTCTCGCCGAACAGCTGCAGGTATGCGCCGTGAGCGACGTCTCCACGCGCTTTCAGCACCGCGATAACTCACTGTCCCCTATCGTTGACCTGATGGCGCGGCAATATGACGGGAAACCGGGCAATTACCTGGCCTTTCTGAGC
>NZ_JBFUBD010000476.1:0-1853 GCF_056405935.1 Polaromonas sp. P1_E3 | reverse complement strand
TCCCCCAATACCGCGACATCCAGGGCCTGGTCGGCGCGGACCGTGTCCATCCGGCGGATCTCTGGGTGTTCCAGTGGCGCTGGATAGAGCCGGTCCTCAATATCACTGTTGATGCCAGGGCGTACGGCGGCGAGGCCCGGCAACTGCTGGACCGGCTGATGCTGACCCTCATCCGCACGGGTGACACGGAAGCCGCGCAAAACCTCAGCGATGTGTGCCTGGGGTTCGCCCAGGGTCAAACCGGTATCGAACCCAGGACTTTCTGGAAAATTGCGGCAGCGTATTTCGAAGCACTGGCAAAAGGGCTGCTGAAGATCGATCTTTACGTGAAGCGCGCGACGCTGCGCGTTCTGCTGCAGTACGTCTGGCTGGCCAAGGGCACGGAGGCATCGGCCAGGCTTGCAGAGGATCTGCTTTTCCTGTGCTCCCAGGCCAAAGTCCAGCGTTCCAGTGATGCACCGGTGCTGTCGGCGGTGCGCTCGAGCTATGGCTTGACGCGGTTCAAGCCTGTTGACTATGAATCGGTCCAGTTTGGCCGCTTCGCCCCCGCCTTGATTGCGCAGGCCCGCAAGCGCATCGGCTCGGCCAAGGAAAGCTGGTCCGCGGCCACAGCCGGAGACCTGAGCAAATTCAAGTCGCTGAACGACCAGTTCAGCCTGGTGACGGATTCCCTGGTCAAGCTGCACCCGCCAAGCGAGTCGATGGCCCGCGCACTGACGCGCGTGATTGGCACGACAGTCAGCTCGGGCCAGGCCCCAAGCCCCGAGCTGGCGCTGGAGGTGGCGACCGCGGTGCTCTACCTCGAAGCCGTGTTTGATGATTTCGATCCCAACGACCCGCGCCTGTGGGCCCGGACGGCCCGGCTCGCGGAACGGCTTGAAAGCGTCAGGGCGGGCGGACAGCCACAACCTCCAGAGTCATGGATGGAGGAGTTGTACCAGCGCGTCAACGACAAACAGACCATGGGAAGCGTGGTGGGCGAACTGCGCGTGTCCCTGGGCGTGCTTGAAAAGTCCCTTGACAGTTTTTTCCGCACACCGGAAGACAAAAAACCCCTGGCGGTGGTGCCGGGGCAACTCGCGCAAATGCAAGGCGTGCTGTCCATGCTGGGGGCGGACCAGGCGGCACTGGCGGTGATGCACATGCGCGAACTGGTGGAGCAAATGCTCAAACCCGATGCCAATGAGCAGCAGGCGCGCCTGGCTGGATCATTTGACCGCCTCGGCAATAACCTCGGAGCCTTGAGCTTCCTGATTGACATGCTCAACTACCAGCCCGCGCTGGCCAAAAAGCTGTTTGTGTATGACGCGGCCAAGGGCGAACTCAAGGCGGACAAGGAAAACTGAAGCTCACGTGGGCGGCCGGGCGCCTGAAGCCGGCAGGTGGGTCCGCAGGAAATTCTCTTGTTCTAAACTGGTTGCCCGCACAACACCCGCGTACCGACGGCACTGCGGCAACCGATTGAAAGCGCTTCCCCATGAACGCCCCCGAAATACTTCCGGGCAACCCGCCCCGGCTCACCAGCCTGTCGCATGGCGGCGGCTGCGGCTGCAAGATTGCGCCCGGTGTGCTGAGTGAAATCCTCAAAAACTCCAGCAATTTACCGATCCCGCCGCAGCTGCTGGTAGGCATTGAAACTGCCGACGACGCGGCCGTTTACCTGCTCAACGACGAGCAGGCGCTGATTGCCACCACCGATTTCTTCATGCCCATCGTCGATGACCCTTACGACTTTGGCTGCATCGCCGCCACCAATGCGATCAGCGACGTGTATGCCATGGGCGGCACGCCCATCATGGCACTGGGGCTGGTGGGCATGCCCATCAATGTTCTTCCGCTGGAAACCATAGGCG
>NZ_JBFUBD010000475.1:0-1857 GCF_056405935.1 Polaromonas sp. P1_E3 | reverse complement strand
CTTGTCGCTTCGCGTACTACGCTGCCCCCCGAGGGGGCTAATTTTTCTTGGGGCGGCCCGGCGAAAAATTGCACTCCCTCCTCATGCGCCAGGACTTGCATCCCGCCCTTTATGGGAATGGGTTCATGAGCGCGACACTGAGGCTTGCCGAACAGCTGATTTCCCGCCCCTCTGTCACGCCTGACGACGCAGATTGCCAGGCCCTGCTGATCGCACGGCTGGCGCCGCTCGGCTTCCAATGCGAAACCATCGTCAGCGGCCCCGCCGATTTCCGCGTCACGAACCTGTGGGCCCGGCGCGAAGGGAAATCCCAGGACTTAATGGCTGGAGCCCAATCAGGACGTGCGCAACCAGCTACTGAATTGATAGCAAATAGCGCCGGCACGACGCCGGCCAAAACCCTGGTATTTGCCGGCCATACCGACGTGGTGCCCACCGGCCCGCTCGACCAGTGGCACAGCCACCCGTTCACCCCGAGCCATCGCGACGGAAAAATGTATGGGCGCGGTACCGCCGACATGAAAACGTCGATCGCGGCCATGGTGGTCGCGGTGGAGGAGTTCCTGGCTGCCCACCCAGACCCGGCCTTGTCGATTGCCTTCGTGATCACCAGCGACGAGGAAGGCCCGGCCGTGGACGGCACGGTCATGGTCTGTGAGCAGCTGAAAGCACGCGGCGAAACGCTGGACTATTGCATCGTGGGCGAGCCCACCTCGGTCGAGCGCCTGGGTGACATGATCAAGAACGGCCGCCGCGGCACCATGAGCGGCAAACTCACCGTCAAGGGCGTGCAAGGCCACATCGCTTATCCGCACCTGGCCAAAAACCCGATCCACCTTTTTGCCCCCGCGCTGGCCGAATTGGTAGCCACCGAATGGGACAAGGGCAACGACTTTTTCCCCGCTACCAGCTGGCAGCTCTCCAACATCCACGGTGGCACCGGCGCATCCAACGTCATTCCGGGCGAGCTGGTGGTGGACTTCAATTTCCGCTTTTGCACCGAATCAACCCCGGAAAGCCTGCAGCAGCGCCTGCAGGCCGTGCTCAGCCGCCACCAGCTGGAATACGACCTGAAGTGGACTCTGGGCGGTCTTCCCTTTCTGACCACGCCGGGCACACTGGTGGATGCTGTGCGTGGAGCGATCCAGGCTGAAACCGGCCTGAAAACCGAGCTATCGACCACAGGCGGCACGAGTGACGGCCGCTTTATCGCCAAAATCTGCCCGCAAGTCATTGAATTCGGCCCCATCAACGCGACGATCCACAAGATCAACGAGCACGTCCTGGTGAGCTCACTCGATCCGCTTAAAAACATCTACAAGGGTGTTCTGGAACGGCTGGCGGCAGCATGACAGACCCGAAAACGCCTGCCGCGCCGCTGACGGTGCTGGCGCTGGTCGAGCAAATGGCCGCCAGGCTGGAAGCTGCCGGCCTGCACTTTTCGGACGGATTCGGGCAAGGCACGACCAACGCCTTCGATGAAGCCGCCTGGCTGGTGCTGTGGAAGCTGGGGCTGCCGCTGGACGACCTGGATTCTGTAGAGAACCGGCCTGTAACCCAAGAGGAACAAGCGCAGGCAGCTATGCTTTTGGAAGCACGCATCAGCACCCGCAAGCCGGCCGCCTACCTCACGAATGAGGCCTGGCTGATGGGTGTGCCCTTTTATGTGGACGAGCGTGTGATCATTCCGCGCTCGCTGATTGCCGAACTGCTGGCCGACGCCAGCATCGACCCCTGGCTGGGCGAACACACCCACCGCGTGCTAGATCTGTGTACCGGCAATSGCAGCCTGGCCGTGCTGGCCGCCATCACTTATCCTGATGTGGTGGTGGATGCCGCCGACATCAGCCTGGACGC
>NZ_JBFUBD010000474.1:0-1866 GCF_056405935.1 Polaromonas sp. P1_E3 | reverse complement strand
CACAGGAACGCGGTGTGTGTCTCTACCATCGACCCGGATGGATACCCCAGTTCGCGGTTCGTTGACCTGAAGGAAGCGGAGGAGGCGGGGTTCGTCTTTTGCACGCACCTGGATTCAGGCAAGGCCCTGGACATTGCCCRCAACCCAAAAACCGGCATCACGCTGTGGTGGGAGCACATCGCCACGCAGGTGCGCATCAAGGGTGTTTGCATGGCGATTCCGGAACAGGAAGCCGATGGGCATTGGGCGAGCCGCCTGCGCGATGCCCAGATCGCCACGGCGACCTTCCAGCAGAGCCGTCCGCTCGCAAGCCTGGAGTCGCTTTCAGACCAATACGGACGCGCCGTCGCTGCGTACGAAGGCAAGCCAATCGCTCGCCCCGCGAATTGGGGCGGATTCAGACTCCGGGCCGAGCATATTGAATTTCTGGAATTCAAAGAGAGCCGCCTGCATGCGCGCACGACCTATTCCCGCGTCGGTTCCTGCTGGGAACAGGCATTCCTGCAGCCTTAGGGGATCTTGCCGAGAGTAACCTATCATTTGAGCGGACCCTCAACAGCAGGCCACGCGACACCGCGCTGTTAATTCCGGTTCCGCGCGGCTGCTGCTACAGTCCACTCAGCCCAAATGTTAGGCCCTAACAATGCCCGATTACGACAACCCCGAAGTTGAAACCCAGTGGTGTGCAGAGCGTCGTGCTGAAGTATCCGAATACTTGCAGCGCGAAGGCTTGGTGCATGGCCGAATCGGCGTGGAGCCGGCATGGCACCTTGCCCCCTATGTCTCAGTTTGGACCGTCGAAAGTCTTGAGAGCCCTGGTTCGGTGGGCTGGTGGGCTATCTCTGGCGATATGCCGAACGACTATGTTTCCTCAAGCAAGGCTGGAACTCCACGGGAGGCGGTACATGCCATCGCTTCACTCTGGCAGGACGCGGCTCGATGCATGGCGCGTGGGGAGCGGCACCCAACGTTGGTCATTGGTACGGGAGAGAACATGGAAGAACTCGCCCCCATGCTTGCATCGAGGGCGGGGTTACTGCTGGAATGGGCCGATGACCCAGCGGTATGGGAAGACGTTAAGCCCTAACGCGCTTCATACAAGTTTTCTCTAATGACCTCGGTCGTCTCGCATCACAGGCCTGAGCCTCGCTTCGAGTGGGCGCGCAAACCTTAAGTGCTTCGCATATGCCATCAACAACTCAAGCCCTGTTCATCTTTCTCGCGTGGTCTGGCGTCCAGGCCGTATTGCTTCTGGCGTCGCTTCGGTCCAGGCAACCCTTGCCGGAATTGCTCGCCGCTGTAGAGAAAGTCGAGCCTTCGATGGCGCCGGCGGAAAAAGGTGACATGGCCAGAGGATTCCTCTGGATCAGCGTTGTCTGGTTCGCCCTGGCCACAACCATTGCGGCGGTTTCTTTCAGTTCGGCATCAAAAGGAAGCCTGTGGGGCCTGGCCGTTTTTACCGCCATAGGTGGCTGGTCGCTCTACGACGCAGCGTCAAGCCCCGTTGTTTTGGGCCGCATGTACCCGGGGAGCATTAAATGGACAAACTGGCTTACCGCTGTGTTGAGCTCAACGGTCTGGTTATTGCTCTTTGTGATGCTGGCCATTCAATGGCTCTCCTGAAGCCACCTGGCCCCCTCATCTCAAACGTTAGGCGTCATGATGACCATTTGCGAAACCAGTAAGGTCGTACATGCTGCGCTGAGGCGCCGATTTCGCCCGAGCAGTTCGACGAACTCACGGACGTGCAATTGTCACGGCTCGTCCCCAAGGCGTATCGCGAATTTCCAGGAAAAGGTTTCTGCGCTGACGGGTACTCCTATCTTCACGACGGAACTGCCTGAAGCTTTTACCGCGGGGATTTCC
>NZ_JBFUBD010000473.1:0-1872 GCF_056405935.1 Polaromonas sp. P1_E3 | reverse complement strand
GGTTTACGCAGGTCAGCCTCAGGAATCCCGTGTTCGCCACCATGGTCATGCTGGCCATCGTGGTGCTGGGGCTGTTTTCGTACCAGCGCATGCAGGTCGACCAGTTCCCCAACATCGACTTCCCGGTGGTCGTCATCACCGCCGAATACCCGGGCGCTTCGCCCGAGATCGTTGAAAGCGAAGTCACCAAAAAAATTGAAGAAGGCGTCAACTCGATCGCCGGCATCAACGCGCTGACCTCGCGCAGCTACGAAGGCCAGGCGGTCGTCATCATGGAGTTCCAGCTCTATATCGACGGGCGCCGGGCCGCCGAAGATGTGCGCGAAAAAATCGCCGCCATCCGGCCCAATTTTCGCGATGAAGTGAAAGAGCCGCGCGTGCTGCGCTTCGACCCGGCGAGCCGGGCGATCTGGTCCGTTGCAGTATTGCCCAATGCCCAAAGCGGTAATGCCATGTCGGCCGTGGAGCTCACCAACTGGTCTGATCAGGTCTTGAAAAAGCGCCTGGAGAACGTGCGCGGCGCGGGCTCCGTCACTTTGGTGGGCGGCACCAAGCGCGAGATCAACGTCTACCTGAATCCGCAGGCCATGGAGTCGCTGGGCATCACGGCTGACCAGGTGGTCAACGCCGTGCGCAACGAAAACCAGGACCTGCCCGTAGGCGCGATCCGCTCGCTGCAGCAGGAGCGGGTCGTCAAGATCGATGCACGCATGAAGCGGCCCGAAGATTTCGGAAAAATCATCGTGGCGCGCAAGGGCGCTGCGCCGGTCACGGTGGACCAGGTGGCGCGCATTGCCGACGGCGCGCAGGAAATCGACAGCCTGGCGCTGTACAACGGCCAGCGCACGCTGCTGCTGTCGGTGCAAAAAGCGCAGGACGAAAACACCATTGCCGTGGTGGATGGCCTGAACCAGGCAATCAAGGACATCCAGCCGCAACTGCCGCCCGGTGCACGGCTGGAACTGATCACCGACGGCTCGCGGCCGATTCGCGTGGCCGTTGAAAACGTGCGCCGCACGCTGATTGAAGGCGCGTTGCTGACGGTGCTGATTGTTTTCCTGTTCCTGAACTCGTGGCGCTCCACGGTGATCACCGGGCTCACGCTGCCGATCTCCATCATCGGCACCTTCCTGTTCATGAACCTGTTCGGCTTCACCATCAACATGATCACGCTGATGGCGCTGTCGCTGTGCGTGGGCCTGCTGATCGACGACGCGATTGTGGTGCGCGAGAACATCGTGCGCCATGTGCAGATGGGSAAGGGCCCTTACCAGGCTTCGCTCGACGGCACGCAGGAGATCGGCCTGGCGGTGTTGGCCACCACGTTCTCCATCGTCGCCGTGTTCCTGCCGATTGGCTTCATGGGCGGCATCATCGGCAAGTTCTTCCATGAGTTCGGCGTGACCATCGTGGCGGCGGTGCTGATCTCGATGTTTGTGAGTTTTACGCTGGACCCGATGCTCTCCAGCATCTGGCACGACCCTTCGATAGAAGCGCACGGCAAGCGCCATGCGCCCGTTACTTTCTACGACAAAACCATAGGCCGCGTCACCGGCTGGTTTGACCACGCCACCGACTCGTTGAGCAACAGCTACCAGGGCATCCTGCGCTGGTCATTGAGCCACAAGCTGGCCACGCTGGCCCTGGCCGTGGTGATTTTTGTCACCAGCATCTTTATGGTGCCGCTGCTGGGCACAGAGTTCGTGCCCAAGGCCGACTTCTCGGAAACCTCGCTCAACTTCTACACGCCGGTGGGCTCGTCACTGGAAACCACCGAGGCCAAGGCGCGGCAGGTGGAAGCCATCATCCGCGAGTTTCCAGAAGTGAAGTACACGCTGGCCACGCTGAACACCGGCAATGCCCAGGGCAAGA
>NZ_JBFUBD010000472.1:0-1873 GCF_056405935.1 Polaromonas sp. P1_E3 | reverse complement strand
CGATTGACCGGGCCAGGGCACGGAGAACAGCACCTTGACCCCCTGAGAGGCCAGCAGCTTGTCCTGGGCCGGTTTGGCCGCCACATACAGGCGTTTCGCATCAGCGTAACTGGTGGCCAGGAAGGGAATGGAGTCAACACCGAACAGCGGATTCTCGTTGGCCGCGCCGGAAAGGATGAACTCCGCGGCCTGCACCTGGCCGGTCTGCACCGCACGCTTGATCTCATTGGCCTTGTAAAGCGAACCACCCGCATGCAGGGTGATCTTGAGTTTCCCGCCGGTAAGCTGGTCCACCTCCGTGGCGAACTGCTGCACGTTCTGGGTCTGGAAACTGTTGGCACCGTAGCCGGTGGGCAGATCCCATTTTGTCTGGGCCTGGGCAAACCCGGCACAGGCAAGCGTCAAACCAAAAATAAGTGTCCTCATCAAAAGCTCCTTCTAGAAACTGGCAAGTTGGTGGTTCAAAAGATCGGTAATCAGCATCGCGCCCGGTGCGTGGGTGATGCAGAACTCGGGACGGGCCTGCATGATGGCCGCCTGCGGCGTGACACCGCAGGCCCAGAAAACGGGAATTTCACCCGGCAACACTTCGACGGCGTCGCCGTAGTCCGGCTTGGTGAGATCGGCAATGCCGATCTGGGCCGGATCACCGATGTGCACCGGCGCGCCGTGCACATCGGGGAAACGCGAGGTGATCTGAACGGCGCGGATCGCGTCGGCCGCCTTGAACGGCCGCATGGTGACCACCATGGGCCCGTGGAAGGGACCTGCCGGCTCGGTGGCTGTCGTGGTGCGGTACATCGGGACATTGCTGCCCTGGTCGATATGCCTGATGCGCAGACCCGCTTCCTGCAGGGCTTGCTCAAAAGAAAATGAGCAGCCGAGCACAAACGTCACCATGTCTTCGCGCCACAGCGCACCGATGTCTGTGGGCTCATCGGCCAGTTCCCCATGGCGCCACACGCGGTAGCGCGGCAGATCGGTGCGGATGTCAATGTCCGCACCCAGCGCGGGCAGTTCCGCATGCCCCGGCTCCGACACCGCCAGCACCGGACAGGGTTTTGGATTGCGCTGGCAGTAGCGCAGGAAGTCGCCGGCGTCGGCTGCCGGAAGGATGACCACGTTGCCCTGCACATGACCGTTGGCCAGGCCGCTCGTCTGCRAAGTCCAGTGGCCCTGCCGGATGACGCCACGAACGTGTGCCGCATTGTTGATGCCGCCTGCGCCGAAAACCGAGAGTGCCGATTCAGTCGATGTGCTCACCAGAAAATTCCCCGTTTGCATATGTCACTTTCATGACGATGGGCGAATTGTGTAAGCGTCGGTGACCTTCAGCAAATTCGAAATATTTTGCTTACGTCATCGATTTTTTCGATGATCAGTATTTACCCTGATGCACCTTTTTTGCCTGTTTTTGCAGCCTTGGCCGCCGGCTTGCGAACCGTTTTGGTGCCGGACCCCGTACTCTCCGCGGCAAACTGCACGGCCGACCTGACCACCGTCTCGACCACCGATGAAGTCGGGTCGGTGCGGTAGCTGGCGTGGATCGGCAGTGACTTCACACGGGTGTCGCAGGCAAGCAATTTCAGGCTGGCAAACCCTGTCAGGCGCTGCACCGCGATGCGCGGCAAAAGGGCCACGCCAAAGCCGCCCTGCACCAGCTGGACCATCGCGGAAATCGACGAAATGGCATGCACCTTTTTGGGCTCCATGCGGTTCTGCTTGAACAGGTCGACCAGCGTGACGTGCGGCTGAGAGCCCTTCTGAAATGTCAGCAACTCCATCTCGGCGAGCTCATCCAGCCGGTAATTTCTTTTTTTATGCAACGCAGGATTCCCGACAAAAGCCATGTCCATGGGCGGTAGCGCCTGGT
>NZ_JBFUBD010000471.1:0-1876 GCF_056405935.1 Polaromonas sp. P1_E3 | reverse complement strand
GAGGTTGCCTTCGCATGTCCGCACATTTCCCGGTGAAAGTTGCAGCGCTCTTTGCACACGGGCTGGAAGCCGGAGACGTCAGAAATAGGGGGCCAGAAAATGAAAAAGGGTTAGCAGATATGCATCTGCTAACCCTCATCAATATTGGCGGAGTGGACGGGACTCGAACCCGCGACCCCCGGCGTGACAGGCCGGTATTCTAACCAACTGAACTACCACTCCTGGTAGTGACAACATTCGCTCTTTCGAGCCAAGTCGCTTGGCCCTTGCGGGCCGGCGGTTGTCAACTTGCGCCTTGGGCATCACACACAAGGTGTGATGAATTTTGGCGACCCTAAGGGGATTCGAACCCCTGTAGCCACCGTGAAAGGGTGGTGTCCTAGGCCTCTAGACGATAGGGTCTCAACCTTGGAACTTCCGGATGGCCCCTGCTTTCACATGGGCCCACAAAACTTCAAATTCTTCCCGACTGACTTTTAACTTTTGGTGGAGGTAAGCGGGATCGAACCGCTGACCTCTTGCATGCCATGCAAGCGCTCTCCCAGCTGAGCTATACCCCCGTCAAGTTATTGAGGTTTCCCTGCAATTGTCGAGCCTTGAATTATAGCCCGAAAATTTGGGCTTTTTCAAATCCTCAAACAAGCTTGAGCCGGGACACCACATCTTCGCGCTTCATGAGCTCCAGAATCGCGTCGAGCGACGGGGTTTGCGGCGTGCCCATCACCAGCACGCGCACGGGCATGGCCAGCTGCGGCATCTTGAGGCCGGTGTCGGCCAGCACCTGCTTGATCGCGGCCGAGATCGCGGCCTTGCTCCACTCGCAGGCAGCCAGCGAACTGCTCAGCTTTGCAATGGCCGGCCGCACCGCCTCCGTCACATGCGTGCTGATGTCTTCAGCACTGGGCTTGCCACCGGTCACCAGCAGCTGCAGCCAGCCGGCCAGCTCTACCAGCGTGCTGCAACGATCTTTAAAAAGACCGCAGCCTCGAGCCACCCACACCGGGTCCACGCCGGTAATGCCTTGCGCTGCCAGGAACGGCTGCACCAGGGTTGCCAGGGTGTCGTCCGCAGTAGCCTTCAGGTGCTGCGCATTGACCCAGCGCAGCTTGGCTTCGTCGAACTGCGCGGCGCTCTTGCCCAGGTGATCAAGGTTGAACCACTCGATGAACTGCTCGCGGCTGAAAATTTCGTCATCGCCGTGGCTCCATCCCAGGCGCGCCAGGTAATTGACCATGGCATCGGGCAAATAGCCTTCGGCTGCGTACTGCGTCACCGGTTTGGCGCCGTTGCGTTTGCTGAGTTTTTCGCCCTGCTCGTTGAGCACGGTCGGCAGGTGGGCGTACACCGGAGGCTCTTTGCCCAGCGCCTTGA
The DNA here is from genome assembly GCF_056405935.1 of Polaromonas sp. P1_E3. Taxonomy (NCBI): domain Bacteria; kingdom Pseudomonadati; phylum Pseudomonadota; class Betaproteobacteria; order Burkholderiales; family Comamonadaceae; genus Polaromonas; species Polaromonas sp. P1_E3. Next base: position 505 of record NZ_JBFUBD010000471.1, on the reverse strand, counting down.
ATATGTTGATCTGGCGCGGCGTATTGTTCACGTGGTCGTCGCCGCGGATCACATGGGTCATGGCCATGTCGATGTCGTCGACCACCACGCAGAAGTTGTAGGTCGGCGTTCCGTCGGGCCGGGCGATCACCAGGTCGTCAAGTTCGTCGTTGCTGATCTCGATGCGGCCCTTGACCTTGTCCTCCCACACCACGCTGCCGCCCTGCGGGTTCATGAAGCGCAGCACGGGTTGCACGCCTTCGGGGACGGGCGGCAGGGTCTTGCCGGGCGCGGGGCGCCAGGTGCCGTCATAGCGGGGTTTCTCTTTGGCCGCCATCTGCTTTTCGCGCAGGGCGTCGAGTTCGGCCACGCTCATATAGCAGGGATAGACCAGGCCATCTTTCTGCATCTGCGCAAGCACAGCCTTGTAGCGGTCCATGCGCTGCATCTGGAAGAACGGGCCTTCGTCGTGATTGAGCCCGAGCCAGCGCATGCCCTCAATGATCACGTCGACAGCTTCCTGGCT
>NZ_JBFUBD010000470.1:0-1878 GCF_056405935.1 Polaromonas sp. P1_E3 | reverse complement strand
CTAATATTTCGCCAGGCTTGGGCGCGCAGCAACAGGATGCCGCCACGCGGCGCTTGCTGCGTTCCGGGAAGCTCAAACGTTATGCCTCATGAAGAGGCGTTCCTTCAATGTGGCTACGATCCTGGCCCCCGTGTCTGTTCACGCGATTGCAGTGGCTAGTCCCAAGTCGGAGTGCGAAGTTCTGATGAACGAGGCGCTCCCCCTCGCGGAAAAGATGCTGAAGGAGCACGGCGAGTTCTACCCCTACGGATTGACGCTCGACGCGGCAGGTAAGGTCGCGCATATGGGTGCAACGGATGGAACTGACCGTCCCAAGTCAGCGCCGCTAATCGAGTTGCTCCGCGCCCGGTTTGTGGATGGTGCGAAGGCGGGCAAGTACCTTGCGACGGCTCTTGTCTATGACGTTCGGGTGGTGGATCCTTCCACCGGGCTGAAGTCAGATGCCATCGCAGTTGCGCTTGATCACCGCGACAGCTATTCGGTCGTTGTGTTCTTTCCCTACAGCCTGCATCAGGGCAAGTATCTGCCTGGAAAATTGTTCGCGCAGAAAGGAGAGGGTCGTGTGTTCAAGTAACGGACGGAGGGATAACATGTCAATCGACGCGGACCCACAACAGCAGGAGGCGGCTTCGCCGCAAGTGGTGGTCCGGTCATCTTCACGTTAGGCTGCATCGGCGTAGCATCTTCCATCATCAAACAAGCATGACAGCACTTCGGGAAATTTACAGGCACAAAAGTACCTTGCAGTTGGCACGCAAACTCCTCACCGCGGCAATAGTGCTTCAGCTCCCATTTCTGATCGAGATCGCGCTCAGACAAGCCGATTTACTGCTTCACCTCAACATCCTGGGCGACAGGCAAATGCCGAACAAGATATTTTGGTTTTTAAGCCTCACGGCGTCCGCCCTGGCGATAGCCGGGTTCACCATCGTTTGCCGCCAGCTATCGCTATGGGAAGGCGATCTGGAAAACACCGAATTCGTACAGCGAACCAGGCTACTTGGGACAATGAAAATTGYTGYGGGCATTCAGCTTTTCTTCTATCTCGTCTTTTTGCTTCCAGTGTTCAGCCTCATTCCAGTAGCTTGGGCCAGGTCGAAAGCCACCGCCGCCATTCAAGACCTTGAGCGCTTGATGCCCACTCGTCGGCGCTAGACAGAGGAGAAAAAGATGCAGCCTAACCCTTCCATCGAGTTGGCATGGCACGGCAAGCCGGTCAATTCAGCTCATGTCAAGCGTTGTGTGGCACAGGTGGATGAACACCAATGAGCGACCGGAATCTCACACGGAAGTGGTGGCGGTAAGGACGCATGTCAATCGCCTCCCATCGCGCCGCAGCGACCCACCTTCATGAAGATTGATTCCATTCGCAAGTACGCACTGTCTCTCGAGGCAGTGACGGAAGAGCCGCACCACAACTACTCTTCGTTTCGGGTGCGCGGCAAGATCTTCGCAACAATCCCACCGGATGGAGACTTCATACACGTCTTTGTAGGTGAAGAAGATCGCCAGCAAGCGCTCGCGTTGTGTCCAGAATCCGTGGAGAAGTTGCTTTGGGGAAGCAAAGTCTTGGGTCTCCGCGTGGCGCTGGCATCCGCAAGGCCCACTGTGGTCAAGTCTCTCCTGAGAACAGCCTACGAAACGAGGGTCCAGAAGGACGCAATTGCAAAGTCCTCGACTTCAAGAAACAGAAAGGCTAAAGCGTGAGCATCCTGCAGTGAGCCAGGTCATGGCCGCGTGTGCTTAGAATGCGAGCGAAAGTGAAAGTCGTCTTGGTTTTCGCCGTTTGGCYTTGTCTTTTCTGGAGAAAAAAGCGACCTCACCCGCCAATCGATGCAGACCCCCAGCAGCAGTGGTGGCTTCACCGCTGGTATTGGT
>NZ_JBFUBD010000469.1:0-1878 GCF_056405935.1 Polaromonas sp. P1_E3 | reverse complement strand
GTTGGTAACGCCCCTTTTTTGTTCAGCCCGCCAATTGGTCCTAGGTCTTAGCGCCAGTGGTGGTGGCCATAGCCCCGGCTGTAACCAAAATTCAGTGACAGGCCGACGGGTGGGTAGTAGGGCGCGTAATACGGCCGTGCGTAGTAAGCCGGGTAAACCACGGGCTGCTCCACATACGTCACAGCAGGCTGGACGTACGCCGGCTGGGGTGCCGGCTGCACATAGGTTTGGGGCTGCTGGGGCGCGGACTGGAAGGTCTGCGGCGCAGGGGTCATGGCGCCGACCGGCGTGACCTGCAGGCGCACGTACTGGCCCGGGTCATTGGCCATTTGCGTGCTGTACTGCGTGCCCTGGTATTCGTACACCACGTTGTAGTGGCTGGGGCGGTTTTCGTAATAGGTTTGCGTGGCGCACTGCTGCACGTTCTGCACCTGGTTGTTTGAGCCTTCGATGCGGTCGCCGACGATGGCGCCGCCGACCAAGCCGATCATGGTGGCAACCGCACGGCCACCGCCGTTGCCGATGGCGTTACCGGCGGCACCGCCTGCAAGGGCGCCCATCAGCGCACCTGCGCCTGAGTTCGGTTGCTGGACGATGACAGGCTGGTTGCTACAGACCTGGCGCGGCACAGCCACTTGCTGCACCACCGGCGTGCTTGAAATCACCCGGGCCAGGATGTCCATGGCAGAGGCGGGTACAGCTGCCAGCCCGGAGGCGGCAGCAAGAGCAGAGAGAACAAGCGTTTTTTTCATGATTCAAACCCTTYCAGCAAGTGGCTGAAGTTGCGCCGCCGGACGAGACTGCCTGGAGGGCTACCCCTGGTCGGGAGACACTCTGGCGGCAACCGTAATTTTAGTAAGTCAGAGTCATTTTGGGGGGCAAAGTTCGGTAAATCGACGGTAAAGCTGCCCTTTAAAGCCCCCTGAAAGCAAAACAGGCTGCAAAACGTAACCAGCCGGGCGGGTTGTGCGTTCAAACCCTTTCACACCCTATTCGCCCAGCCCTGGGCGTCAAAACCGACGGTGATGTCCTTGCCCCAGTCGACCACGGGCCGCTTGATGACGCTGGGGTTGGCCAGCATCAGCGTTTGGGCGCTGGCGCTGTCATGCACGCCGGCCTGCAGCGCCGGGTCCAGCTTTCGCCAGGTGGTGCCCTGGCGGTTCAGCAGCTTTTCCCAGCCGGCTGCCTGGGCCCATCGCGCCAGCTGGTCGGGCGGCACGCCCTGCTTCTTGAAGTCGTGGAACCGGTAGTCAACACCATGTTCGCCGAGCCATGCGCGGGCCTTTTTGACGGTGTCGCAGTTGGGGATGCCGTAAAGAATGATCATGGCCGGATTTTCGCAGATTTGAGGGAATTAGGCCTTGGAGCCAAGCGGGACGTGCGCAAGCAGCTATCAAAATAGTAGCATTACGGCAAATGCAGGCAAGGCCGGGCGCTTGGGCAGGCCTTTGGCAAGGCTGGAATAATGAAGAACGCCGACCGGCGCAACCCTGCGCAACTCTTTGTGCCATTTTTTTGTATGGATGTCTTGCCCATGACCGCTGCTTCCGCCACGCGCACCGCCCCCGCCGTTCTTTACCCGCCCCTTGAACCCTTTCGCACAGGCATTCTTGAAACGGGTGACGGCCATTCGGTGTACTGGGAGCTGTGCGGCAACCCCAAAGGAAAGCCGGCGGTGTTTTTGCATGGTGGTCCGGGCGCCGGCTGCTCGCCCGAGCACCGCCGGCTGTTTGATCCCGAACGCTATTGCGTGCTGCTGTTCGACCAGCGCGGCTGCGGCCGTTCCCTGCCCAGTGCCTCACTGGAAAACAACACGACCTGGCACCTGGTGGCCGACATCGAGCGCTTGCGCACCCTGCTGGGTGTGGAGCGCTGGCT
>NZ_JBFUBD010000468.1:0-1904 GCF_056405935.1 Polaromonas sp. P1_E3 | reverse complement strand
GCGCAACACGCATCGAGGCGGCGTGCTGCTGGCTGTACGCCGGCGGGGCGGAGTGCCGTGTATCGAAATATGGGACACCGGTGTGGGCATCGCGAAAGAACACCAGAAGGCAATCTTTCAGGAGTTTTACCGCATCCCCTTGCAGGGTACCGAAGAAGGCTTWGGGCTGGGGCTGGCCATCGTGTCCCGACTCAGCGAGGCGCTGGGGCATCCGGTGGGCCTGGCCTCAAGGAGCGGGCGCGGCAGCGTCTTCTGGGTGGAGTTGCGCACGCCGGGACTGTGACCCCGGCATGGCCCGTTAAAGCAGGCCTTGCGTGCGTGCCAGGTGACTGGCCTGCGAACGGCTTTTGACATTCAGGCGCCGGAACAGCCGCCACAAATGCACTTTCACCGTGTGTTCGCTGATCTGCAGCTCCTCGGCGATGTCGCGGTTGCTCATGCCCTTGTCGAGCATGACCAGCAACTGCTTTTGCCGCTTGGACAGTTTTTCCGTCGGGGTAGATGGCTCCGGGTCGAGCTCCTCGCTCAGGAAGACACGAAGAACGTTCGAGATCTCGGTAGCACCGGCAGACTTCTGGATATAGGCGTCGGCCCCTGCCTCAATGGAGAGGTCCTCGTAGTCCTGGGCTGGTGCGGCCGACAGCACCACCAGCGGCACGCTGGGGAACTGGTGTTTGAGCTCACGCACACCTGAGACACCATTGGTGTCGGGCAACCTCAAGTCAAGGCAGATGAGTTCGGGAACGCCGTGTTGCTGCACGGCGGGCATTACTGCGGCGAGCCGGTCCAGCTCGGTCACAGTGGCCTTGCTGCTCAGGCGGCGAATCAACATGACAACCGCTTCGCGCATCAACGGATGGTCATCTATTACAAAAATACTCATTAGTTCACGTCTGAAGTATCGTTCCTGTCAGCTATCGAGCATAACTGGTGAATGTCAACTTTGGGGCACTAATAAACTTGAAATTGCGGTATTTTTTCAGGGTGGCTACCCCCGAAAACAACAACGAATAAGTCTTTGGTACCAATGTGATTCTGTTGAGGGCCGTCGCACCCGACCCCCGGCCGCTTGGGGTCAGTTTGGCGTGAAACGGACATTCAGGGTGTTTCAGGTGTAAAGAATCGTAGCGCCGCTTGCACTTCTGTTACCTCGATGCCGGGCACTATCTGAAGCTGATTTTGCAGTGCAGCAAGCGCGCTTGCACCCTCCTTCTGCAAGGTTGAAATCATCAGAGCCGCCTCGCGGGGAGAGTCAAAACCATGGCTCTGCAGCAGTACCCGGCTATCGCCATCCTGCAGCTTGAAATAAAACTGGCCGTCCTTCTCGCGGTACTGTTTAAAGGCAGGAGCAGTACTTTTGACTGACTTGCCTTTCGACGCGGCAGCGGATTTTTCTGTTGCTAGATTGCGCAAACCCACTGCGCGCCGCAATTCGCCCATGAAAGGTGTGGCCTCTGCACGTGCTTCCTGTGCACCCGCCTGCAAAGTCGCCTCGATTTTTGCCGGGTCGCTGATGAGGCCGTGGTACCGCTCGCGCATGGGCGCCACCTCACGGTCTATGCGTTCGAACAGCAGCTGTTTGGCGTCGCCCCAGGCAATGCCTTCGGAATAGGCTTTGCGCAGTGCCTGCGTTTCGTCCGCGCTGGCAAAGGCCTGGTAAATCTGGAACAGCGCCGAGCCTTCGGTTTCCTTGGGCTCGCCCGGCGCGCGCGAATCGGTGACGATGCCGGCGATCAGTTTGCGCATCTGCTCGCGCGGCGTAAACAGCGGAATCGTGTTGTCGTAGCTTTTGCTCATCTTGCGCCCGTCCAGCCCCGGCAGCAGCGCGACGGACTCTTCAATGACAGCTTCGGGCAGCACCAGGTGCTCGCCGTAAAGATGGTTGTAGCGCTGGGCCATGTCGC
>NZ_JBFUBD010000467.1:0-1905 GCF_056405935.1 Polaromonas sp. P1_E3 | reverse complement strand
GGTTTATCCTGAAGTCAAGATCGCCGATCTGTCCGGCGCTGAAGTCGAAAAGGTCAGCGCTGAAGTCAGCGACGCCGCCATCGACAAGACCCTGGACATCCTGCGCAAGCAGCGCCGCACTTTCGCCCAGCGCGCTGCTGACGCACCTGCGCAAGACGGCGATCGCGCCACCATTGACTTTGAAGGCAAGATCGACGGCGAGCCTTTTGCCGGCGGCAAGGCTGAGGACTACCAGTTCCTGATTGGCGACGGCCAGATGCTCAAGGAATTCGAAGACGCCGTGCGCGGCATGAAAAGCGGCGAAAGCAAGACCTTCCCCCTGAACTTCCCCGCCGACTACCATGGTAAAGACGTGGCCGGCAAACAGGCGGACTTCCTTGTGACGGTCAAAAAGATCGAAGCTGCTCACCTGCCCGAAGTCAATGAAGCGCTGGCCAAGTCCCTGGGTATCGCCGATTCAACGGTCGAAGGCCTCCGTGCCGATATCAAGAAAAACCTTGAGCGTGAAGTCAAGTTCCGTTTGCTGGCCCGCAACAAGAATGCGGTGATGGACGCGCTGGTGGCAAATGCCGAACTCGACCTGCCCAAGTCCAGCGTGCAGGCCGAACTGGACCGCATGATCGAAGGCGCCCGCGCCGACCTCAAGCAGCGCGGCATCAAGGATGCTGACAAGGCGYCAATTCCAGAAGAAATCTTCCGCCCGCAAGCAGAAAAGCGCGTGCGCCTGGGCCTGGTGGTGGCTGAACTGGTGCGCAGCAATGACCTGCAGGCCAAGCCTGAGCAGCTCAAGGCGCACATTGAAGAGCTGGCTGCGAGCTACGAGAAACCGCAGGACGTGGTGCGTTGGTACCTGAGCGACAACCGCCGCATGGCTGAAGTTGAGGCCGTTGTGATCGAAAACAACGTGACCGACTTCGTTCTGGGCAAGGCCAAGGTCACCGAGAAAGCCATTTCCTTCGACGACCTGATGGGCCAGAACTGATTCTTCCCGGCCTTTGCTGACGTTGGGGCTTGTGCTTTGCGGCACAGGCCCCAATTTCGTTTGAGCTATGGCAAAGCAGCATGTGATTCGCTGTCAGCCTTCGCCAAAACTCTATGCGGGAGTTTTTGGGTACAGTACAAACATCTCTGGAGAAAACATGATGGTCCGAAACAGTATTTATGGCGGCGCTTATACGGCCCCGCAAGCCGGCGCGCAGGATGTGCAAGGCCTGGGCATGGTGCCTATGGTGATCGAGCAGTCTGGCCGCGGCGAGCGCTCTTACGACATTTATTCGCGCCTGCTCAAAGAGCGCGTAATTTTCCTGGTTGGCCCGGTCAATGACCAGACGGCCAACCTGGTGGTGGCTCAGCTCCTGTTCCTGGAAAGCGAAAACCCGGACAAGGACATCTCCTTCTACATCAATTCCCCGGGCGGCTCCGTCACGGCCGGCATGGCGATTTACGACACCATGCAATTCATCAAGCCGGACGTTTCCACCCTGTGTGTGGGCATGGCGGCCAGCATGGGTGCTTTCCTGCTGTCGGCCGGCACCAAAGGCAAGCGATTTTCGCTGCCCAATTCCCGCGTGATGATTCACCAGCCCTCGGGCGGTGCGCAAGGCCAGGCGACCGATATCGAAATCCATGCCCGCGACATTCTGAAGACGCGTGACCAACTCAACCGAATCATGGCAGCCAACTGCGGTCAGCCGGTTGAAAAGATCGAACGCGATACCGAGCGGGACTATTTCATGTTTGCGGACGAGGCCAAGGAATACGGCCTGGTCGACCAGGTTATTGCCAAGCGGCCTTAAGCGTCGAAAGTACTCAGTTGCACTGCAACAACGGCGTTTTCTGTAACAGAAACGCCGTTTTTTTATTGGTTATCATTAGGTAACAGTTCCCCTCCAGGCTCCTTAAAGG
>NZ_JBFUBD010000466.1:0-1907 GCF_056405935.1 Polaromonas sp. P1_E3 | reverse complement strand
ATCTATGGCTTAGCTGAGCATTTGCAGGTCTGCCCCGCGCAGATTGAACCCTTTGCCAGCATCCGATTTCTAATTTTTTACGGAGAGTGCTCATGGCACGCGTCTGTCAGGTAACGGGCAAAGGCCCGATGGTGGGAAACAATGTTTCTCACGCAAACAACAAAACCAAGCGCCGGTTCATGCCTAATCTGCAGTACCGTCGTTTCTGGGTTGAGAGCGAAAACCGCTGGGTGCGCCTGCGCATCACCAGCGCTGGTCTGCGCTTGATCGACAAAAAAGGCATCGATGCAGTCCTGGTGGACCTTCGTGCCCGCGGTGAAGTCTAAGGAGAAGCATCATGGCTAAAGGCGCACGCGAAAAAATCAAGCTGGAATCGACTGCCGGCACGGGTCATTTCTACACGACCACCAAAAACAAGAAAACCACGCCCGACAAAATGCTGATCATGAAATTTGATCCAAAGGCACGCAAGCACGTGGAATACAAGGAAATCAAGCTGAAGTAATTCGGCCTTGATTCCTGCAGCGCCCTGTGCTGCTCAAAAAAACCGCTGTTTTACAGCGGTTTTTTTATGCCCGCACGGCGCACCGGCATATGAGATGCGTGCCCAGCAGGGATGGCACAGAAATCAAKGGGTAAGTAGCACCAGCTCCCGGCATCGGCATCGGGCATACCCAGCCGGACATCAGTACACCTCTCCGGGGCCGGACCACGGAAGCCTGTCACGACACAGCAGCACAACAACGCCGGCCTCGATCGGCTTCGACTTCCTCAACTACCTTCGCCTCACCCCGGCCAATAAAAAAACCGCTCCAGGACTTTCCGGGAGCGGTTTTGTTTGAGGTGCCGGCCTGCCAAAGCAGGTCAGGGCAATCTGTCGCTGTCGCCAGGTCAGGCGCGGGCGGCGCGCAGCTTCATCGAAAATTCGCGCAGGGCGGCAATACCGCTTTCCTCGGCACGGTGGCACCATGCCTGCAAATCAGCAGCCAGCTGCTCACGGGAGGCAGAAGTGGTCAGCCACATCTGGCGGAGCTCTTCGCGCATGGTGACCATCTTGTCCAGCACGGGGTGCTCGGCACGGGCCTGTGCCAGCTGGGGCTTGGCTGCGGCCGGCACCTTGTCGTCATCGCGGTGCAACCAGCGATTGGCGGCACGCAGAACGGACACGTCGGCTTTTTTGGCCTTCAGCATTTCGATTTCGGCCTTGCCGGCCCGGCGCAGTTCTCGCGCAAAACCCGCCATGACTTCATAGCGGTGGGCGATGAGAGCTTCCAGCGTCTTTTCGTCCGCTACGGGCTGGATGGAGCCCAGCTGGAGCTTCGGCGGCACCTTCTTGACGGAGGCCAGRCCAACTTTTTCCAGCGCGCGGATGTAGATCCAGCCGATGTCAAATTCATAAGGCTTGACCGAGAACTTGGCCGATGTCGGATAGGTATGGTGGTTGTTGTGCAGCTCTTCGCCGCCAATCATGATGCCCCAGGGCGAAATGTTGGTGCTTGCGTCGGGTGCCTCAAAGTTGCGATAACCCCAATAGTGGCCAATGCCATTGATGATGCCGGCCGCCGTCACGGGAATCCAGGCCATCTGCACAGCCCAGACAGCCAGGCCTGCCGCGCCGAAGAGCGCCAGGTCAATGATCATCATCAGGCCCACGCCCTGCCAGCTATAGCGGGTGTAGACATTGCGTTCAACCCAGTCGTTGGGTGTGCCATGGCCAAACTTGGCCATGGTTTCCTTGTTTTTGCTTTCGGCGCGGTATAGCTCTGCGCCTTCCCAGAAAACCTTCTTGATGCCGTGGGCCTGGGGGCTGTGCGGATCTTCAACGGTTTCACATTTGGCGTGGTGCTTGCGGTGAATGGACACCCATTCCTTGGTGACCTGGCCGGTACCGAGCCAGAGCCACAAGC
>NZ_JBFUBD010000465.1:0-1913 GCF_056405935.1 Polaromonas sp. P1_E3 | reverse complement strand
CCTATCCGGGTGCGCGGAGACGTCTCCAGCCAGTTTCTGACGGCCCTGCTGATGGCGCTGCCGATTGTGGCTGCCAATGACATCTGCATTGAAGTGGTAGGGGAGCTGATTTCACGGCCCTACATTGAAATCACGCTCAAACTGCTCAAACGCTTCGGCATTGACGTGCAGCGCAAAGGCTGGGAGCAGTTCATCATCCCCGCCGGCAGCCGCTACCAGTCGCCCGGTGAAATCCACGTCGAGGGCGACGCCTCTTCTGCTAGCTATTTCATAGCGCTTGGCGCAATAGCATCGGGCGCTGCAGCCCAAAATGGCATAGAAGTTTTGGGGGTTGGGGCGGACTCCATCCAGGGCGACATCCGCTTCGTGGAGGCCGCACGAATGATGGGCGCACAAATCGACAGCACGCCCAATTCACTGCGCATCTCGCGCGGTGCATGGCCGCTCAAGGCGATTGATCTGGATTGCAACCACATTCCCGATGCCGCGATGACGCTGGCGGTCATGGCGCTGTATGCAGAAGGAACGACCACCCTGCGTAATATCGCCAGCTGGCGCGTCAAGGAAACCGACCGTATCGCCGCGATGGCCTGCGAGCTGCAAAAGCTCGGCGCCAYGGTGGAAGAAGGAGCGGATTACCTCAAAATTACGCCGCCCCTGCCCGGCGGATGGAAAACTGCACCCATTCGCACCTACGACGATCATCGTGTAGCCATGTGCTTTTCGCTGGCCGCCTTCAACCCGGCCCGGTTGCCCATCCGGATTCTTGACCCCAAATGCGTCGGCAAAACATTTCCGGACTACTTTGAGGCCCTGTTCGCCGTCGCTGAAGCAGACGCCCAACACATTCCGGTCATCTGTGTCGATGGCCCTACGGCCTCGGGTAAGGGAACCCTGGCTGCCCTGACGGCCCATCGGCTTGGTTTTCACTACCTTGATTCCGGCGCTCTGTACCGCTTGAGCGCATTTGCCGCTTTGCGTGCAGACGTTTCGCTTGATGATGGAGCCGCTGTGGCGCAAATTGCCCGAGCCATGCCCGTTCGCTTTCAGGGCGACCGGATTTTCCTCGGGGCGGAAGATGTGTCGGAAGCCATCCGTTCCGAAGCTGCCGGGATGGCCGCCTCCCGGGTTTCGGCACATTCCGAGGTTCGGGCCGCCCTCCTCGCTCTGCAGCACAGCTTCCGGCGATTGCCCGGGCTCGTCGCAGACGGGCGGGACATGGGAACCGTCATTTTCCCCGACGCTCCTCTCAAAATCTACCTCACGGCCAGTGCCCGGCACCGCGCTGAACGCCGGCATAAGCAGTTGATTTCAAAGGGAAATTCAGCTATAATCAGCGAGATTCAGCAAGATTTAGAGGCACGTGACGCCCGCGATTCATCGCGAAAAGCCGCCCCTTTGAAGCCTGCTGATGACGCCCGTCCCCTGGACAACTCCTATCTGTCGATTGAGAAATCGGTCGATCAGGTCATTGACTGGTGGCAGGGCACCCGGCCCTTCTGACCCCCGACGCGCACCCTGCGCTTGGTCAGCAGGTTCATTAACGTAACCCGCAGCCTTATTCAAGTCTGGCCGCAACAACCGCCGCAAGCAGCTCTAAAAACAATAGCAATTCCGCTATTGGAACCCTGTTCTGTGGATGAGGAAAATCAATGTCTGAATCTTTTGCCGATCTATTTAACGAATCGCTCCAGCGCTCTGAAATGCGCACCGGTGAAGTCATCACCGCTGAAGTCGTTCGCATCGACCACAACCACGTCGTCGTCAACGCCGGACTGAAGTCCGAGGCCTATGTGCCGCTCGAAGAATTCAAGAACGACCAGGGCGAGCTCGAAGTCCAGGTCGGCGATTTCGTTTCTGTTGCCATCGACTCCGTCGAAAACGGCTATGGCGACACCCTGCTGTCCCGCGAC
>NZ_JBFUBD010000464.1:0-1935 GCF_056405935.1 Polaromonas sp. P1_E3 | reverse complement strand
GATGCTGCCCGGGCCGATGCCGACCTTGACGCCGTCGGCGCCGGCTTCCACCAGCGCCAGCGCTGCCGCACCGGTGGCGATGTTGCCGCCAATGACGTCGATTTGCGGATAGTTCTGCTTGACCCAGCGAACCCGATCGAGCACGCCTTTGCTGTGTCCGTGAGCGGTGTCCACAACGATGGCGTCGACGCCGGCTTTCACGAGGGCCTCGACACGCTCTTCGGTGCCCTCACCCACCCCGACAGCAGCACCCACGCGCAGCTTGCCGTGCAAGTCACGCGCGGCATTGGGGAAGGTGGTCTGTTTGGTGATGTCCTTGACGGTGATCAGGCCCTTGAGCTCAAAATCGTCGTTGATCAGCAGCACGCGTTCCAGACGGTGCTTGTTGAGAAGCGCCTTGGCGTCGGCCAGGGAGGCTGTTTCGGAAATGGTGATGAGGCGCTCGCGCGGGGTCATGATGGTGCTGACCGGCACATCCATGCGGGATTCAAAGCGCATGTCGCGCCCGGTGACAATGCCGACGACCTTGCCGCCGTCAATCACTGGAAAACCGGAAATGCCGAGTTGCTCGCTGAGCGCCATGACCTGGCGTACGGTATGCGTGGGGGTGATGACCACCGGGTCGCGCAGCACGCCGCTTTCGTAGCGCTTGACCTTGGCCACCTCGGCGGCCTGCTGCTGCGGTGTCAGGTTCTTGTGAACGATGCCTATGCCGCCTTCCTGAGCAATGGCAATGGCCAGCCGGGCCTCGGTGACAGTGTCCATGGCTGCCGACACGAGCGGYAGATTCAGGCGGATGTTTCGGGAAAACTGGGTGGAAAGTGAGGTGTCCTTGGGCAGGACCTGGGAGAACGCTGGCACCAACAATACGTCGTCGAAGGTGAGCGCTTTGCCGAGTAGGCGCATAGGGATGGCTCCAAAAACACGATTGTACCCTTGTCATCAAAACCCGTCGGTACTTACCCCTAGCAGCCCTTGCCTGCCCGTGCGGACCGCTTGCCAAGGGTTGTAAAAAAGCCGCTTTACCCGTCAGCCTGAAGAAAACCGGACGGCGCAGCGCTACACTGGCGAAATGCACTCCAAATCCGTTTTACGCCCTCTCCTCCTGGCCCTGGCCTGCGGGTCATTCGCCCTCACAGCTTTCGCCCAGTGGCAATGGATCGACAAAGACGGCCGCAAGGTCTACAGCGACCGGTCGCCGCCTTCAGATATCCTGGAAAAAAACATCTTGAAGCGCCCGGGAGGCATGGCGAGAACGGCTGCAGCTGTTGAGCCTGCCGCTAGCGCGGCCGACCCTGCAACCCCCGCGGCGTCTGCACCCGCCGGCAAAGCCAGTGCGCCCAAGCTGTCTGGCAAGGATGCCGACCTCGAGGCCAAGAAAAAACAGGCGGATAACGAAGAAGCGGCGAAGAAAAAAGCCGAAGAAGAAAAGCAGGCAAAAAACAAAGCCGATGCATGCGAACGCGCCAAGCGCTATCTGGGCACCCTGCAATCAGGTGTGCGGATTGGAACGACCAATACCAAAGGTGAGCGTGAAATCATGGACGACGCAAAGCGCGCAGAAGAATCCAAGCGCGCGCAAGGCGTGGCAGACGCAAGCTGCAGCAAATAAACTGGCGCGTGCCTGCCGCACCCGGCTCCACCGGTTTCCTGCCTTCCAGCTTTAATATCCCGCCTTGGCCCCAGGCCGCGCTTTGGCGAACAGGCCGGCGCTTTTCGCGCCTTGCCGGCTGAAACGTTCGCGACGCGCAACTTTGGGGTCGACGCGCAGGACGCGGTAAATTTCAATCCTGTCCCGGTCATGCAGCACATGCGCCAGCGTGGTTTTGCGGCCCCATATCCCGATCAGCGGACGGCTACTCAGCTGCAATGCCGGGAACTCCTCAAAAACCCCGGCCGCTGCAAGGGCCTGCGCCACAGTGGTTCCTGCGGCCA
>NZ_JBFUBD010000463.1:0-1937 GCF_056405935.1 Polaromonas sp. P1_E3 | reverse complement strand
GATGCCGGCAATTACACCGTGGTGCAACCCACTGCCGTGACGGCAAACATCACACCAGCCAGCCTGGCTGTCACAGGTGTGGGAGCCAACAACAAGGTCTATGACACAACGACCAGCGCCACTCTGAACGGAACGGCGGCCGTTACTGCGCTTGCCGGTGATACCGTGACGCTGGGTGGCACGGGCAGCGGCACGTTCGCCAACAAGAACGTGGGCAACGGCAAGGCAGTGACGGTGACCGGCTATACATTGAGTGGCGCCGACGCCGGGAATTACACCGTGGTGCAACCCACTGCCGTGACGGCAAACATCACACCGGCCAGTCTTGCCGTCACAGGCGTCGGAGCCAATAACAAGGTGTATGACTCCAACAATGCTGCCACCCTTACAGGCACGGCGGGTGTCACAGCGCTTGCCGGGGACACAGTGGGCGTGGTCGGCACGGGCAGCGGCACCTTCGCCAACAAGAACGTGGGCAACGGCAAGGCCGTGACCGTGACCGGCTACACGCTGGGTGGTGCCGACGCCGGCAACTACACCGTGGTGCAGCCAACGGGGCTGACTGCCAACATCACACCGGCAAATCTGACGGTTACGGGCGTCGGAGCCAACAACAAGGTCTACGACACCACCACCAACGCCACGCTCAACGGAACGGCGGGGGTCACAGCCCTGGGCGGTGACGTGGTGACCGTGGGTGGAACCGGCAGTGGCACGTTCGCCAACAAAAACGTGGGCAACGGCAAGGTCGTGACGGTGACCGGCTACACGCTTGGCGGTGCCGACGCGGGCAACTACACCGTGGTGCAGCCCACAGCTGTCACTGCGAACATCACGCCGGCCAGCCTTGCCATTACAGGCGTCGGAGCCAATAACAAGGTGTATGACGCCAGCAATGCTGCCACCCTTACAGGCACGGCGGGTGTCACGGCCCTCGCCGGCGATACGGTGACCCTGGGCGGCACAGGCAGCGGCACCTTCGCCAACAAGAATGTGGGCAACGGCAAGGCTGTCACAGTGACCGGCTACACCTTGGGCGGGGCCGACGCCGGCAATTACACCGTGGTGCAACCCACCGCCGTGACGGCGAACATCACGCCTGCCAGCCTCGCGGTTACGGGTGTAGGGGTAAACAACAAAGTGTATGACGCCAGCAATGCCGCCACCCTCAATGGCGCGGCCGCTGTGGCTGCGCTGGGCGGTGACGTGGTGAACGTGAATGGTGGTAGCGGTACTTTTGCTGACAAGAATGTGGGGAATGGCAAGGCCGTGACGGTGACCGGCTACACGCTGGGTGGTGCTGACGCTGGCAACTACACCGTGGTGCAACCTTCAGGGCTTACCGCCAACATCACTCCCGCCAGCCTGGCTGTCACGGGTGTGAATGCGAGCAACAAGGTGTATGACACGACCACTACCGCCACACTGGGTGGAACGGCGGCAGTAGCTGCATTGGGCGGCGATGTGGTGACTGTGGGTGGGACCGGCAGCGGCACCTTCGCCAACAAGAATGTGGGCAACGGCAAGGCCGTGACGGTGACCGGCTATACGCTGGGCGGCRCCGATGCCGGCAACTACACCGTTGCGCAGCCCACGGGTTTGACAGCCAACATCACGCCGGCCAGCGTGACTGTTACCGGTGTAGGGGCAAACAGCAAGGTGTATGACGCCAGCAATGCCGCCACCCTCAATGGTACGGCCGCGGTGGCTGCATTGAGCGGTGACGTACTGAGTGTCACCGGCGGCAGCGGCACTTTCGGCAACAAGAATGTAGGCAACGGCAAAGCCGTGACCGTGACCGGCTACACGTTGAGCGGCGCTGATGCCGGCAACTACACCGTGGTGCAACCAACGGGGCTGACTGCAAACATCACACCGGCAAACCTGACGGTCACAGGTGTCGGAGCCAACAACAAGGTCTACGACACCACCAACAC